>JABJJO010000145.1 GCA_018660825.1 Planctomycetaceae bacterium
AATTCTGCAAATGATCTATGAATCGGGTTGCCGAGGGATGCTGTCACTCGAGCTTTTCAATCCAACGTATTGGAAACAAGATGCGATGCAAGTTGCTACTGAAGGCCTCGCTAAGGTGAAAGCCGCTGTCGCTAAAGCATTTCCACAGTAGTGTGTCCTGAGCCTCCATGATGGCGTCCAGTAAACTAAAAAAACGATTGCTCTTTCCGATAGCTGCCTTGCTCATCGGGTCGCTGCCGATTCTAGGACTTGAACTAGTCCTGCGAGCCTTTAATATTGCGGCTCCAGAAACCGTTGTTGACCGCTCGTTTGGCTTTGGTCCCTATCAACCTCTATTTGTCCTCACCAAGGATAAAACGCAACTTCGTACGAGTCAAAACAAAGCGTTGTACTTTGGCACTCAGCGATTTACGCCGGAGAAACGCGAAACTGACTACCGCATGTTCTTTTTAGGTGGCTCCACCGTTCGCGGTCGTCCCTTTACCGTCGATACAGCTTTCGCAAAATGGGTAGAATTGGAACTCAACGCACGATCACGCAATGACACTGCATACCAATCTATCAATTGTGGGGGCTTGTCTTATGCCAGCTATCGCTTAGCGCGCATCAATCAAGAAATTCTGCAATACGATCCCAATCTCGTCGTGTTAGCGACGGGGCACAATGAATTTTTGGAGGATCGGAGTTTTACGGCGTCCAAAACCAACCAGTCCGACGAATCGCCTGCTTCATCTTGGCGATCCGTAAATTGGATTCGCTCATTGGCTGGAGATGACCTAGAGTCATTCAAAGCAAATTCTGAAAAACCGTTACCCGCCAACGTCACCGCGAGGTTAGATGCAGAAAGTGGCTATGCGTCCTACCAATGGAATCCCGCCTGGAGGCAAAACGTCGTTGCCCAATACCGTGAATCCGTCACAAAGATTATCAACCAGTGTCAAACAAAAAACATTCCAATCCTGTTGGTCTGTTTAGGATCCAATTTACGGGATTGTCCACCTGTCAAATCCGAGTTGCCGCTGACGCTCAGAAATGTGACCCGACAAAAGTGGCTCAGCTTATTCGACCAAGCAACACGGCATCATGACACCCCTGCGGTCGCCCTGCAATTTTTTCAACAATGTGCTGCCATCACCAACGAACATGCACTATTGCACTACCGCATGGCACGTTGTTTTGAACAATTAGAGCAAATGCAGGCCGCACGTAAACATTATTTGCTCGCCAAGGATCATGACATTTGTCCCTTGCGATTAACCGAACAAATGGACCAAATTATCCGAGAATTAGCGAACCGTTTTAACGTACCTTTGGTAGATGGGCGGGGAACCTTAGAGCGGGCCAGTGCCCAGCAAATTCCTGGTTATAAAATGTACATTGATCACGTACATCCCTCAATTGCCGGACACCAACTCATCGCTAAGACAATTGTCGATCAGCTCATCAAATCCAAATTAGTGACACACCAACCTGATTTATTAACTACGGATTACATGCACATGTACCAGACGCATTTACAAGAACAACCACCATCTTATTTTTCCAATGGTTTACGTCGAGTACAGTGGCTTGAAAATTGGGCCCGCCGGGACCGACAACAGCGAGAACTGAGGCCCTTCGATTTACGAGGCCAGCTTGCCAAAGCAGATCGATTATTGGGATTTAGCGAACTAGATCGCGCGGCGATTGAACTCACCAAAGCACTCGACCAATATCCGACCGCCTACGCTGCCATTGTTGAATTGGCACTCCAACGACGTCAACAGGGCGACGATTATCATGCCAACTTTATATTGTCGTGGTTAGCAACACACCACGAAGAGAGTGAAAATTCCGATACCAGCCAAGCATTGGAGATTTCCAGCTACTAAATGGACGTCCTTGACTGTCTGACCCAAAACGCCCATCGGCATTATTTCACCTGCCAAGCTTCATCAAAGAAATTTGCATCGACGGGAATACCTGGGAAACGATAAATCGACTCGTTCGCAGCTGGCGCAGTAACAACATCAACAATGGCCCAGTCAGGAAGCATAGGAACTTGGCGTGCATTGTTCAGGTACGCATATTCGCGATAAGTAAACCCACTATTGATCACGATATATTTTTTCTGATTCAATGGGTTTGGGTAAATCAAAACCGGAACATGGCTATTACTAGGAAATGATTTGCTGCCGATCTGTACTTCATCACTAGTCCATTTTAGCGGTAAATCTTCGCGGATTTGTTTAAGTAGTTGATTTGATGAAAAATCACCCCATAAAATTAGATGGTGATTCGCGATATCCTCTGCCGTCACGTCAGTGTCT
>JABJJO010000146.1 GCA_018660825.1 Planctomycetaceae bacterium
ATAGCAACAACCGTTCATGAAGCAGCCAATGCGTCCAAAAAACATACCGACCATTAGTGCGGGTACAATCATATCGAGCGTCGCTAATTTTGGTAGTTTTCGTAGCGAAATATAAAACAAGCAACCGAGCATCGAACCGATCAGGGCACCGTATACGACGAGCCCCCCTTCGGTGAATTTTACTATTCGAGGTAACGTCACATTCCAAGCAACGTTGCCTTGCAAGTCGAAGGTAGCAAAATCACTCCATTTTTGGATGACGTACCAGGCGCGACCTCCTAAAAGCCCTGGAATAAACAGATAGAGCATCAGTGACATGGCAAAATCTTCGGGAAGTTTTTGTTGCCGTGCTAGGAAGGTCAGCAAGTCCATACCACTAAGGACACCCAGTAAAACCATGACGCCATAACCGCGAACTTGCAGGCCCGTCGCAACGCCCTCGGTATCAGTAGGTTCGACAAAGGGCAATACAAAAGCGATTAATGCGGCGACGGCGACGATTGGGATGAAGGGGTGAGCTGCGTCAGGATTCTTCGTTGTTGTGTAATAGCGTGTTAACCAAACGCCGCCGTAGATTCCCCATAAAATTAGAATCCACCCCCAGCCAAAAACCGGCAGCCCACCCAGTTCGTGCGGTATTGTAATTAGAGTTTGCTGCATTGGTCGATTATACAAGTAGACTAAGAATTATTGGGTGGGATGAAAATATTGTCGATCAACCTAGTGTTTCCTACGAATACTGCCACGAGAATGATCGCGCCTAACTTGATTTGTTTGATTTGCTCAGTGCGGTCTAAAAGTGCCAGTGGCTCAAGTGACTTAGGATGAACGACAGCAACATAATCAATTCCGTTAATTTCCGCATTAGCAAGTTGTTTTCGAACGACATCTTGCAATTCCGTGGCGGCCATCTCCATGTTGTTTGCCATGTTACAGGCAGTCTGCAATCCTTTGTAAATCGCCGTTGCTTGCGTTCGTTGAGCGGTCGTTAGATAGGCATTGCGGCTGCTCATCGCGAGACCATCTTCTTCTCGCACAATGGGGCACCCGACGATTTTGATGTTGTGTTGCCGTTCTTCGGTAAGTTGTTCAATGACGCGCAACTGCTGATAATCTTTTCTCCCGAAAAAGGCGATTTGTGGTTTAGTGAGTGTGAAGAGTTTGTGCACGATGGTAGTGACACCGAGAAAATGTCCCGGCCGTCGTTCACCTTCCCATCGCATGGCGACATCATCAAGTTTGTTAGATTCGACATTCCTAGCCGTGGAGTTTTCCAAGGGGTAGATGTCTGCCACCGTTGGCGCAAAAACCGTAACCTTGGCGACGGATTGTAGAAGCTGTAGATCGCCTTCTAGGTCGCGTGGGTATTGTTGCAGATCTTCATTTGCCGCGAACTGGGTTGGATTCACAAAAATGGTGACAAGCACCGAATCGGAATGTTGAGCGGCAGATTCCACGAGACTCAAATGCCCGGCGTGTAGTGCACCCATTGTCGGCACTAGCCCGACGCTTAAGCCCGCAGCGGATTGCGCTTGAACCCACTGCGCAAGTTGTGTCAGGTCGGTGATAAGTTCAGGCGAGTTTGGCATGATGGGCTTGCGAACGAGAGAATAAATCAGGCAGCAGCAATGATAGCGGCTTGGAGCTCACGCGCGATTTGCTCTTTATCATCGCTCGGTACAACAAGCCATGGTACCACGGTGCCTTTGGGCGTCATGGTATTGAGCATCGCTGGGAATATAGGTTTGTTTGGATTATCTAATAAAACAATCAATCTTGGCAGACCGACAGCTTGTTCCAGTTGTTCAACACGGGCAAGTTGTTCTGGAGCAGACGCGAGAATTTCTCGCGGACAAAAGTTTGCGATGACCATGTTTGTTGCTGCGGCAAGCGCACCTTTGATAGCGGCTTGCTGGTCGTCTAATGTTCGCAAGCCCAAAGAATTTTGCAAAATGGATATCTGTTGATTGTCGACGTCGGTTTTCAGTTGTTCGAGGGCGGCCCTACGCTGCGCTGTGGCGGCACCCGCGATACAAATATATTTGGCGGAGCGGTTTAAGTGATCTAAGTGTTGTTGCAGAGTCCATTTTGTTTGTGGGTGTATCAAGTCAGCCACAATTTCACAGGCGGGTTCGAGGACAAACCGGCGTAGAATCATTCGTGGGTGCGGTAAAATTAATTCAGAGTGGTTTAGAATTTTGTCGTCGTAGAGCAATAAATCTAGATCAAGGACGCGGGACTCCCACATTTGTTGTCGTGTACGCCCGAGTTGTTGTTCCACTTGGAAAAGTTTTTTTAGGACTTCTAACGGTTTGAGGCAGGTTTCAAACTGGGCGACTGCGTTGATAAACCTTGGCTGATCTGGCGGACCCCCGGCAGCGATCGTTTCAAAAAACGAACTGCATTGGCAGGCAGACATTTCACTGTACGCGTTGATCAAGGAAATCGCTTGTTCGATGGCCTGCTCTCGATGTCCGATATTTGCACCGAGTGAAATGAGGCAAGTAGCCATATTGGAGGGGCCAAAGCAAGAGATTTAAATGAATGCACAGACGCGGATGACGAAAGAATTAGATGATTTTAACTAATAAAGCGAGGTTTTTGATGAACTAATCTTGTTCTCAGCGCATAAAAAATGGCGGAAGACTCAATCCAGGTTTTTGTCTCATCCGCCGTTGGCTGACCCGCACAATCCCTGTGCGGCAAGGCCATTAAAAAAACATTGGGGAGGACCTCCGGGCCACGAAGTTGAGATCGCCGACTGTCGCTCCGATCAGTCGTCGCCCCCCAAGGCTTCTTTAATTATTTTGCCAGGGCTTTTCTTAGAAAGGTGTATTTAGTGAGCCGTGGGTACGTACCGGTGGCGCAAATAAATCACAAACATTTCGAAGAAAAACCGGTTGTTGCTGATGATCCGTTTAGTTGAAAAGGCTTGGCAACGGATACCAACTTTATCGGTTGTTGCGACAAGAATTTGGTGAATAACTTTATCCCCATCGCTCAACAGGACACATTCTCCATGATTGGAAAAAAAAGTCAAGCGAGCGACCCAATATTTTTTCATCTTTCTTTTCCATTGATTTATTGAAGAGTTTTTTGTGACATGGTTGACATCAAAATCGAAAATTCGTATAGCGATTACGCATGGTTCTTTGATAACCTTGTCTACGC
>JABJJO010000149.1 GCA_018660825.1 Planctomycetaceae bacterium
ATCTTTTTCGGTGTACAACACTTGCCGTTGTAGATTATTCCATTCTAAATAGTCACGGTCGATGATTCGTAGTTTTCCCACTCCCGCTCTCGCTAGCGTGTTGGCTAGTACACTGCCCAGAGCTCCACAGCCACAAATAACGATAGTACTATCGCCAATTTGCCGCTGTCCGTCTTCACCTAGAGGCGTAAATCCACTTTGGCGGATGTAGCGATTGTTTTTTGAAGTGGGAGCTGACACGTGATTTTAGAGGTTAGGGGGAAGTGGAACCGTTACTTTAACATGTTTTCGAAGTCACTTTCAGACAACACCGTGATCCCGAGTTCTTCTGCTTTTGTTAGTTTACTGCCAGCGTTTTCACCAGCGATTAGAAAAGAGGTCTTGCCGGAGACGCTGCTAGAAGTTTTACCGCCGTTTTCGATAATCAATGCGTGTATTTGACCGCGAGTGGAACTAGTCAAGGTTCCGGTAACAACAAACGTTTTATCGGCAAGTAAATCACTCGCTGGTGTATTTTCCACCTGATCGTATTCGAGTAGGACACCAACCTCAGCCAACTCCGACACAATGTCGATTCCGGGTTGTGTGTGCATATATTCAAACACCCCTTGAGCGATGATATCTCCGATCTCTGCCACATCGCTGAGCTCTGCGGCAGTCGCTTCGCTGAGGCTCTGGATACTACCAAACTCTTTGGCTAAAAGTGTTGCCACTGTCGCACCCACGTGTCGCATTGAGAGGGCGTTGAGTAAGCGATCTAGGCCGCGTTGTTTGCTAAGCTCAATCTGTGCGACGACGTTCTGTGCGGACTTCATTCCCATCCGGTCAAGCGCTGCGATCTGATCGGTCGTGATACGATAAAGATCGGCATATGTTTTCACTAATTCCGCTTCGACCAATTGCTCAACGAGTCGGTCTCCCAAGCCTTCGATATCCATGGCAGTGCGACCGGCAAAATAGCAGAGGCGTTCGCGTAATTGTGCGGGGCAGTCATAATTGGGGCAGCGAATGTAGACGCCGCCCGCATCACGCACGAGTGTTGTTTCACATTCAGGGCAAGCAGTCGGGAATTCGAAAACCGGCAGCTCAGCGGTTCTTTCATGTTTTTCGGCCCGTACGATCCGTGGAATAATTTTTCCCGCTTTTTCAACGACAACGATATCACCCACTCGGATATCTTTTCGCTGGATTTCATCGGCATTGTGTAGACTTGCGCGACTTACGGTTGTGCCTGCTAGTTCCACCGGTTGTAGTTCAGCCACGGGAGTAATTGTGCCGGTCTTACCAATTTGTACTCGAATTTCGTTTAACCGGGTAATTGCTTCATAGCGTTCCCATTTGTAAGCGACAATCCAGCGGGGGCTGCGGGTAGTGCTACCAAGTTGTGAACGTTGTTCAATGTCGTTTAACTTCAGCACAATGCCGTCGACTTCAAAGTCGATGTCTTGTAGTTGTTGCGTGAGATGTTGGCAATGTTCCACTGCTGCTGCAAAAGTTGGAAAACTCTCCACTAGCGGTGATGCGGGCAATCCATAGCTGCGAATTTCGTCCAAGAATTCCATATGGTTGGTAGCTGTGATTCCTTCACAGTATCCAATGCCATGGCAAAACATCCGCAGGTGGCGTTGTGCACAAACGGCACTATCCAATTGGCGGATGCTCCCCGCAGTGGCGTTACGTGTGTTTTTAAATAATGTCCCACCTTGTTCTAATTGTCGTTCATTGATCCGCGTTAAGTCTTGATTGGTCATATAGACTTCGCCGCGAACCTCAAGTATTGCGGGAACATGGTCACCGCTTAGCTCAGCAGGCAGGTCTGTAATCGTGCGGATATTGTGGGTGATGTCATCGCCGACTTTCCCATCGCCGCGAGTAACCGCGCGCACAAGCTTTCCGTTTTCGTAAATAACAGACGCTGCTACTCCGTCTATTTTTAGTTCCACAACCCAGTGGGCGTCGTGGTCGTCGAGCAGATCTAGCGTGCGTTGCCCGAATTTATTGAGTTCTTCGAGATTGTAAGTATTGTCAATCGACAGCATTGGTATGCGGTGCGTGACAGATTGGAGTGTCGCGACTGTTTGCTCGCCAACTTGTTGAGTCGGACTATCACTACGCGCATACTCGGGGTACTGTTTTTCGAGGTCTGTTAATTGAGCGAACAGTCTGTCGTATTCGAGATCCAATATCTCGGGAGCAGCGTCGATATAATAAAGCTGATTGTGGTGTTCTATTTGCAGTTGTAGGTCAGCAATGGTTTGTTGAATTTCGGCGGTCAACTCGATGTCTCCTGCTCAACGTCAAGTTGTACATTGGTTTGTTCGTCCGGATGGGTTTTACGACTAGCTTCATTGCTTGTTGCCCGACGATCGCGGACTTCGTCTAAAGCCACCGCCGCAACACAGAAAAAGCATAACACACCTAGCTCGTAAATCATAAGGTTAAACCCATTTGTATCTAAGAACTGTATTAACGGTGGTTGAATAACTGGTTCCAGAGACAACTGGTCGGTCATCTCAGCCGCTCGAATAAACGTCACAGTCATTACTCCGTAGGCACAGGCGGTGGTTGCGAACAGGATACCTGTGACCACAAGAAGAAAATAAAACACATTTTTTTTCGGTGCTGGTTTGTTGGATTCTGTGGACACGCCGAATGAACCTTGATGTTTGGAGTTGGGAATGAATGCTATTTGGAGTGGTTTATACCAATTTATTATAAGCGAAGTACGTAATCGGTAAACTCGGGGCTACCAATCAAACGCAACTTGCGTGGTGCGAGACAGGCATAGAGGCATCGATGGGTAAACGTATGGGTTCTGCGGTTGTTTACAATTGTTACGAGGTCTAAAGGTGGTGCTGGTAATCTGCTTGCAAAAAATCTATTATGAGGGATTAACTTTAGGCCAATATCCTCAGTAGGGGGGGGATCTATAGCAGATGACGGGACGTACCACGGCACCGAAAGCCAATCTGCGCGACATTGAGTTGCGTGGTGTTGCGGTTCACAATTTACAGAACATTGATATCGACTTTCAGCACAATCAGCTGATCGCATTTTGCGGTGTTAGCGGTAGTGGCAAGACGAGCTTGGCCTTGGACACACTCTATGCCGAGGGACAACGGCGATATATCGAAAGTTTTTCTGCGTATACACGGCAGTTCCTAGACCGGCTTGAAAAGCCAACGGCGACCAGTCTCACAGGCATCCCGCCGGCTGTTGCGGTTACTCGAAAAACAACTAATCGCAATAGTCGCTCTACAATTGGAACCGCTACCGAGACGGCCAATTACTTGCGTTTGTTATTTGCCAAAATTGGAACAATCGTTTGTCCCCAATGCGTCCGCACTGTACAACAGGATTCCGCCGAGTCGGTTGCCAAAGAACTCACGTTAACGCGTCCAAATGTCCGTTGTATGGTGGGTTTTACCGCAACCATTAATCAGCAGGATTTGTTACGAGAATCGGAGGTTACTGATTCCGACCTATCCGATTTAATTGAACAATCGCTAGCGGGGTTTCTTGAAAATGGTTTTGTGCGCGTCATTGCCGGTGACGTGATGGTCAAATTGGATGACCAAATGCAACCGGTCGTGCAATACTGTTGCGAGCAGTTTGCTCGGCCAATAGAAATAGTGCAATTGATTTTTGTAGTGGATCGCTTGTCAGTTCCGGCAGCAGATGAGTCACCAACGCGATTTCAGGACTCATTGGAGACGGCATTTGCACAACCTACTGAGATGTGTGTCGTGCTTGTCGAACAGGATGCAAGTGAGGCATCTCAACGAAGCGATGAAAAAAACCTTGAGAATATACGAGTGATTGATGGAAGGTCATGGTGCGAGCAACGATACAGCGCCAGTTATCAATGCAAGTCCTGCGGACGAGAATTTTCAGCTCCACAACCTCGTTTGTATAGTTTTAATAGCCCTCTCGGTGCCTGCCCAACGTGCGAGGGATTTGGCAACGTCATTCACAACGATATGGAATTGATTGTTCCTGATGAGAGCAAAACGATTCGCGATGGCGCCATTGCACCATGGAATTCGCCCGCCTATGAACATGAGCGGCATGAGTTGCTGGCGTTAGCGGAAGACTACGATCTGCCCGTTGACGTGCCTTTTCGTGAACTTAAACAATCGCATTTGAAAATAATTCACGAAGGAATCCGGGAGCGAGAGTTTGGTGGGTTGAATGGTTTTTTTGCATGGCTGGAAAAACGAAAATACAAAATGCATCTACGGGTGTTCTTGAGTCGTTGGCGCAGTTATCGGCAGTGTACGCATTGCCATGGGGATCGACTAAATGCAGAAGCGTTAGCTACATCCATTGGCGGATTAAATATCGCAGAAATATGTCAGATGAAAATTCGCTACGTGATTGCTTTTTTTGACAAGTTGGATTTGAGTGAATGGCAGTTCAACGTGGGGAAATTAATCCTCGAACAAGTTCGCGGAAGGTTGTATTATCTAGATAAAGTGGGCCTTGGTTATTTGACGTTGGATCGCACGTTGCGCACACTTTCTGGCGGCGAATCTCAAAGAGTGTCTTTGACAACGGCGCTCGGATCGAGCCTTGTTAATATGCTTTATGTGTTGGATGAACCGTCCGTGGGATTGCATCCACGAGACGTGGATCAGTTATCGACGGCGATCTTGGATTTGCGTAATCGCGGTAACACAGTTGTCGTGGTCGAACACGAACCATCGATGATTCAATTGGCTGACCAAGTTGTAGAATTTGGTCCGGGGGCGGGTAATCGGGGCGGTCGGATTACCTTTCAAGGCACTCCAACACGAATGCTCAAGGATGAAAACTGTTTGACGGGGGCGTACTTATCCGGAGCACGCGGTCATTCGATACCAAGTGAGCGCCGTAAAACAGATCACGGTTGGATAAAGTTGAGTGGAGCCACGGGCCATAATCTACAAAATGTCACAGCAGAGTTTCCTCTCGGAGTGTTGTGTTTAGTCACGGGGGTCAGTGGTAGTGGTAAGAGTACGTTGGTTCAGGACACACTTTATGGTGCCTTGTGTAAACGCAAGCGGCAAAGCGCATCCAAGCCCTTGCCTTATCAGGACATAGTGGGGGATGGTCAAATTGACGAAGTCGTGTTGATTGACCAAAGTCCCATTGGGCGGTCACCTCGTAGTAACCCCGTAACTTACATCAAAGCGTTTGATCAAATTCGAGCGGTTTTTGCGGAAACACTTGATGCACGGACACACAATTATTCTCCGGGCCATTTTAGTTTTAACGTGGAGGGAGGTCGATGCACGACTTGTAATGGTGATGGCCATCTGGAAATTGACATGCAGTTTCTCGCTGACGTATTTATGAAATGTCCCCAGTGCGGTGGCAGTCGATATGGCGATGATGTGTTGCAAGTTACTTATCGAGGGATGAATATTGCTGACGTCTTGGATATGACCGTGCGGGAAGCATTTTCGTTTTTCCGCGGTCAACCTAAAGTGCAAACGAAATTAAAGCGACTAATCGATGTGGGGTTGGAATACTTGTCACTTGGACAACCAGCCAATACCCTTTCATCCGGAGAAGCTCAACGCCTCAAACTAGCGTCCTACATGTCGACTAAGAAAAGACAACGAACTCTGTTTATCCTCGATGAACCAACGACAGGGCTACACTTTAGCGACGTGTTGGTACTCCAGGATTGTTTTGATACATTGTTAGCCGTGGGGCACTCTATGATTATTGTGGAGCATAACCTGCAACTAATGAAGGCAGCTGATTATATCATCGACCTCGGGCCCGGGGCTGCGGACGAAGGCGGCTTGATTGTGGCAAGTGGAACACCTGAGCAGGTGGCTGATAATCCTGATTCCTACACAGGTCAATATCTTAAGGAAGCACTCACGCAAGTGACGGAGATAGCCGAATGACGGAAGTTGTAAATTTAGAAATCGAGATGATTCAAGGGCCATTTAATAGCATCAGCACCCAAGTGTTTGTGCGGGTGAATCCGACTGGTTTCGCTGAAGATAATCTTGATGGCCAGTCAGCTTGGCATGCTGACTGGCGGATCGCAGGCAAAATCGTGGGGCCTTACTGCGTGCACAGCGAAACATTGCCGGCAGCAATTGCATTTCAAGATCAAGGCGACGGCGGGGGCTTATTAGCCGCTGCTAGAATTCCAGATCCCTGCGCTTGGACGGCTAGGCTGCCGGCGACATATAAGGTTGATATTGAATTGACGCATGCTGGGGAATGCAAACAACAGTCACAGCATTTGTTTACGTTTCGCACTAATGAAATAAGGCAGAATAGTTTTTACCAGACAGATTTAAACGGTAACTACCGGCGGTGGGTGTTACGTTGCGTGCAGTATCCCTTGGACGCTGCACTCAGTGATGGGGGTGAGCAGTTTCGCGAGGAAGGATTGGTCTGTATTGTGATTAATCCAACGGTAGAGCAATGCAATTTGGCTACGCTTAATGGCGTAGCGATTTTGGCGATTGTGCAGCATTCAGATATCGAAAAGACAATTTCCGCAGTTGAAGAACTCGAGGTGTGGGGATGTGTAACGGCATGTGTCATCGTTGGCGATGTTGAGATCAAAGACATTGATTTGAATAATGTACAGATACCGATCGGCTGTCGGGTTTCGGACGTCTGTGAAGATTTACCCGCATGGGCTCAGTTTTGCATTGTGGATGTAGCTAGTGTCTCGGCTTTAAGTACATTTGCTGATTGGCAGAAGATGCCAGTGATCGTTTCTGACATGCGACCCTTTGCGGATTGTGTATCAGCGCGTCATCAATGTGCAGTGCTGCAAAAAGATCTAGCAGCGGAAGGTGATTATGCGGGATATTGTATCTTAACCACGAATTAACACGAATGAGTATTGTTTGAGTGACGGCAGGGTTTTAATGTTTGTACTATGTCGATCAATAATTTGCACGGTTTATAAATATGGGAGAAAGCGATGATAGAAAATTTACGATTACAGTTCATTGGTGTTGCGCTTGCCCTCTGTCTGACAGGTGTGCTAGTCACGTCTGCTCAAGAATGGCAACAGTTTCGTGGTCCTGGTGCGCGAGGTGTCAGTGACAATCCAAAACTGCCGTTAACTTGGGATTTAGCAGCCACTAAAAACATTCAATGGAAGGTGCCGACAGTGGGACGTGGTTGGTCATCGCCAATTGTGACCGGCGGCAAGATCTTCTATACAGCGGTTGCTAATGAAGGCGAAACAGAAGCGGCTAAAAAGGGGCTGTATTTTGGAGGCGATCGCAATCGTCCTCCGACTGGAGTACATCATTGGAATGTCGTTTGTCGTGATTTGCAGTCGGGGAAGCAGATTTGGCTACGAGAAGTCCATCAAGGGAATCCAACCGCACCGGTGCATATCAAAAATAGTTTCGCTTCGCCCACACCAGTGACCGATGGGAAATGTTTGTATGTTTCGTTTGGTCACCAAGGAACTTATTGTTTTGACTTAGCAGGCAAGGTGGTTTGGAGCCATACCGGTGTTGCTGCGAAAATACGCAACGATTGGGGTACGGCTGCTTCGCCAGTACTGCACGGCGATCGGTTAATCATCGTGGACGATAACGAACAGCAATCAACTTTGCAAATGCTCGACAAGACTACGGGTAATCTAATATGGGAAGTCAACCGCGATGAAAACAGTAACTGGTCGACTCCATTTGTTTGGGAGAATTCATTGCGCACTGAAATCATTGTTCCGGGCACCGGTGCTAATCGAGCCTACGATCTACAGGGGAAACTACTGTATCAGTTCGGCGGCAATTCCAGTATTACGATCGCAACAGCGTACGCGGAGGATGATTTACTCTATCTTAGCTCTGGTTATGTGCTTGATACTCGCAAACCGTTGTTTGCCATTCGGCCTGGGGCAATGGGCGATATTACACTTAAAGCGGAGCAAAACAGCAACGATTATATTGTGTGGTGCCAAAAGAATGCGGCTCCCTACAATCCCTCGTCGCTGTTGTATCAGGGAAAAATTTACGTGTTGTATGATCGAGGGTTTTTTGCCTGTTTTGATGCTCGGACTGGAAAAGAAATCTACTCGCGGCAACGAATCAATGGTGGTCGCGCGTTTACTAGTTCGCCTTGGGCTTATCGAGGGCACGTGTTTTGTTTGAATGAAGATGGCGAGACGTTTGTCTTTAAAGCGGGTGATGAATATGAATTGGTAGGGCGGAATAGCTTAGGAGACGAAGAAATGGCGATGGCCACACCAGCGCTCGCTGGCGAACAATTGCTCATTAGAACTGCGGACTATCTGTATTCCATCGGGCTTTCTCCAATTGGACAAAAGTAATACGTCGATTTGGTCGAAAATATAGAGGCCTCGTGATGCATGTCTATTGATGTTTCAAGTGGTTGACAAATTCACGAGTACCAATTCAACTTAAACGCTTAAGAGGATGTAGCTCAGTTGGTAGAGCAACGGACTTTTAATCCGTAGGTCCAGGGTTCAAGTCCCTGCATCCTCACTACAAAGCTCACCTACAAAATTGTTGGTGGGCTTTTGTCGTGTTTGACTCAGATGCTTTTGCAAAAATGTAGAACTTCGTTACAATTAACGCATTATGAAACGTATTGTTAGTTAGTTTGGCGGTGCTAGGGTTATTGCATTGGCAATGTATAAGTAAAGTTGTCAGTGATCTGTCCAACCGGACCAGAATGTTTATTTAGAGTTAGAAGTTGTTTCAAAAAGGTATTGGTACTATGCAATTGTCAGTGTCCGTGAGGATTATAGAGTCTTCGTGTAAGACGAAACTTAATCTACCGATGGACAGGTTTCTTAAGGCTGTTAGCGATGCAGGTGGTGCAGCAATTTGTATGCGGGCTAGTGCCGCTGGGGTAAAAAGCTATTCCGAATATCGCATTGGTCTTTGCCAGTCGATAGAAGACGCTGGCTTAGTTGTGTCGATGGTTACAGCTGATTCCGACGTGCCGCTTAACAATGATCGAGGGCCGATGAGTTTACAGAATATCGGCCCTTCGCTCGATGTAGCGGAATCATTGAATTGTGATTTAATTCGTGTCTGCTTGAAGACGAAAGATGATATCAAAGCAGCTCAGCAAGCGACTGACGAAGCGGCAGAACGCGGGATTCGTCTTGCGCACCAGCTACATACGGCGACGATTTTCGAAGAAGTCGATCAGGTACTATCTGTTCTGAAGAAGATTAACCGCGAGAACTTCGGGATTATTTATGAACCGGCCAATCTGATGGTCAACGGTCAGTCCTACGCGACGGATACTGTAGAACGACTAGCTCCCCATATTATGAACGTCTATGTGCAGAATCATCGCTTGAATCCAGAAGGCGGGGATTCACTGGAAACCTATTGCCGCGGTGAAGTCCGGTTTGATCATTTGCCGTTGTGGGAAGAGGGGGGAGTTGATTTTGGCGAAGTCTTTAAGGCGCTCAAGAAAATAGATTATGACGGTTACCTTACGATTCACCAGGCCCAGGGAATTCGTGCACCCGAAGATGCAGCTAACTATATTAATCGCTGCCAAGAATTTGTTGCTCAGTATCAATAGGATTTCGCCTACGATTGGTCACCAAGAGTAAGTAAAAATGCCCGCTGCGTCAGAATCACCGCTTACAAAATCGCAATGTGTTTCGATTTTGATTGTCGCCTTTCTTGGTTGGATGTTTGCCGGCGTGCAAATGGGTATCAATGGAATTGTGCATCATCCGGCAGCTCGTGATCTATTAACTGCCAGCGCAGACAAGGGTGAAGTTGCAAAATGGTCAGGTTGGTTGGTTGTTGCATTTTTACTTGGAGCTGCCGCTGGCGGGTACTTGTTTGGTTGGGTTGGTGACCGCTTTGGGCGTTCGCGAGCGATGTCCTTGAGTATTGCATGTTATGCTGTTTTCTCTGCCCTCAGTGTTTTTTCTCCAACAGTTGAAGTCTTCTGGGTGCTGAGGTTTTTGACTTGCATCGGCATCGGCGGAATGTGGCCAAACGGCATGGCGCTGTTACAGGAAGCTTGGCCCAACACAGCGAAACCGATTCTAGCCGGAGTTTTGGGGACGTCTGCAAATGTAGGTATTATGTTTTTTGCCGTGTTATGCATGCAAGTGGATGTGACGCCGGACCATTGGCATTGGGCGATGTTAGTTGGGGCGAGCCCGATAGTTTTAGCAGTCGCGTCGTGGTATTTGCTGCCGGAGTCGCCGAAATGGATGGCTGAACAGCGCCAACAATCCACGACAGGCAAACAAGTTGGTTTGAGTGAAGTATTCGCTCCACCGCATTTACGGCTAACGATTATCGGTATCGTATTAGCGTTTGTTCCATTGTTTGGTGGCTGGGGTGTTGCTAATTGGGCCAACTATTGGTCGGCTGAATTTGATGAACAAGTGACAGCTAAGCAGGAAATTAACGGTACCGATTCGACCACCCCCGAGGGTGCCACTGGGAAGAAGATTAAGACAACTTCAAATCTAAAAGCTCAGGCGTCGTTTCACCGTTCTTGGCCTGGGGCGATAAGTAGTTTACTTGGCGGAGCCTTAGCTTTTTTAGTGGGCCGACGATTAAGTTATGCATTGTTGTGTGTTTTGGCCTTTACGTGCACGCAATTCCTGTATTCGGTGCCAGATCCGTCTGCCGACGGTTTTTTGTTTTGGGTGCGCGGACTGGGTTTTTTCAGTGGTTTCTTTTTTGGGTGGCTGCCGTTGTGCCTACCAGAGATGTTCCCTACACGTGTGCGTTCCACCGGTAGTGGAGTTAGCTTTAATTTTGGCCGTATCATAGTCGCTGTGTTGATAATCATGACTTCCTTGGCGTTGAAGTCCTATTTTGAAGGTAGCTACGATCAAGTAGGTCGCGTTTGTGGATATGTTTATTTACTAGGTGTGGTTGCGGTATTCCTATTACCACCAAACGCAAAAAATAGCCAACAAGGCGGCGTTCGGCACATATAAGAATCAGTGCTCGACCGGCTGGTTTGCCGCAGCACGAAAGCGTATCACACGTTATGGGGATCGGAAAAAGTCATAAAAAACGCGACAGAAACGCGAGGATAGATAACAAATGATTATCGCGACATACATAGCATATATTGTTAGCATTGGCTTTGGTATTTTGGCGCTCGCGTGGATTATCGGGTACTTGGTTCCTCAAAATATGACCGTGACGCTTTCCAAAACATTATCAGCAACGGCTAGCGAAATTTTTATGCAGATCAACGACTTGCGGACTTGGCAAGTATGGAGTGCTTGGAATCCCGCGAAGATGAAGGGATATGTGAGTGAATTTAGTGGTCCCGACAGTGGAGTGGGGCAAGTGTGGACGTGGAGTAAGACAAAGTATCCCGGTGAAATTGAAATACTCGAGAGTGAGGCTAACCAACGGTTTGTTTATGCATTGAGCATGGATCTGTGGCCAGCGCCGATGATTTCAACCATATCTTTCAAGGAGCAAGATGGGAAGACGGAGGTGCGATGGGAAAATGTGGTGGATTGGGGAAGTCGTCCGTTGAGTCGGTTAGTTGGATTCCTAATGGGGAAACAGATGTTGTTGGGATCGTTGAAATTCGGCTTAAAGTCTCTCGAGCAACGCGCGAATAAACAAAGAGACAGATAAGGTAACCGAGTAGCAGGAGAAAACATGTTGCTTATTTATGTGGCCTGGATTCTTGTCCTTTTAATTGTGCTGATCATTCTTCGCACGGTGTTATCGTATATTGGGTCGCAGTTGCCAGATGAGCATCTGACCGAGGTGGTTGGAGATTTACCTATCGCACTCGACGCTGCGTTTCGCGTGATGCGAGATTTAGAGACTTGGCAATCTTGGAGTTATTATTGTTCTGCGCGGCTGGGAGATTATGAAAGTGAGTTCAGCGGACCACGAGTTGGGTTGGGGCAAGTTTGGCGGTGGCGTGGAAACCAAATGTCCGGTCACATGGAGATTCGTCAAGAGTGGTACGGCATGCGATTGTTAACGTGCATCGTATGGGATGCGATTCCGGAATCCAAATGGGATCGCATTGAGTTTGTTCAACATGGTGGCCTATGCCGGATTATCTGGCAAACATACGGTGATTTACCAGTCGATCCCTTAGCACGCGTCTGGCAGGTTCTGTTGGGTCCAAGGATGTTAAATCGAGCGAAGAAGCAATCGCTCGCTGGTTTACAAGCCTTTATTGAGGAGTCTTCCGATATTTAATTATCGTCCCTCCCCAAATAAATAGCGGCGTTTTCCGCTGACGGATATAAACTTCTGCCACGAATGAACATAAATTAGTACGAATTGCAAATTAACTAAGAATGGAGTTTGGCAACTCTCCTAGCATCTTGGAAGGCGTCTGATATAATTACGGGTATAGATGAAAATTAGCAAGTTATGCGCAAGACGCGAACCGAGGGAATCAGGTGATGAGTTTGAAAATGATGGTAAACAATGGGATAACCCGATCTTTACTGGTTCTGTTGGCAATGCTGATTTGTATCGGTTCAAGTGCTTCCGCGGAGTTACCTCACGCGGTGGTTGCAGAAAAACCTGCGAGTGGACCGGCAGTGAAGGTTGCTCAGGGATTCATGGTTTCTTACACAGCTGAGATTCCGGGGACAGATGTGACCTACAAAATGATCCCGATTCCCGGCGGCGTGGTTCAAATGGGAAGCCCAACTAGTGAAGCTGGGCGCGCGGCTTCAGAGGGCCCTCAAGTTGAAGTCGAGATCAAACCATTTTGGATGTCACAATACGAATTGACATGGGCGGAATACAAGGCCTATATGGCAGTGCACGATGTGTTTAAAGGATTTGAAACTCATGGGATGCGTAAGATAACTGAAAAGCACGATGGACTGATCATTTCGGCACCATCGAACCTGTACGATCCCACATTTACTTTCGTCAACGGTGAGGCATTGGACCTACCAGCTGTTTCGATGAGCCAATACGCGGCTAAACAATATACCAAGTGGTTATCATTGATGAGTGAACGATTCTATCGATTGCCGACGGAAGCCGAGTGGGAACATGCTTGTCGAGCAGGTACAAAGACCGCGTATTCGTTTGATGGCAAAACGGGCAAATTGGATGATTATGCTTGGCACTACGGCAATGCAAACGAAACAACACACGCAGTGGGTGAAAAACGTCCCAATCCATGGGGCTTATACGACATGCATGGTAATGTTGCTGAATGGGTTCTCGATGCGATGAATGACGATGGGTTTGCAGCGTTGAAGAAGATTCAAGCCAAGCGATTGACGGTAGGCCAAGCACTGATTAAGTCCGATAAATTATATCCACGCGTTTGTAAGGGCGGATACTATGATGTGGAGGCTGCCTCATGTCGCAGTGCCTCGCGGTTGGCGTCGAGTGATGATGAATGGCGTCAAGAGGACCCCAACATTCCCCTGAGTCCTTGGTGGTTTACTAGTGGTCCTTCCTTAGGTGTCGGTATGCGACTCATCCGCCCACTGGCTGTACCGGCAAATGGGAAACGTGAACAATATTGGAAAGCGGATACAGAGGGTATTCGTTTCGATGTTGAGTATCGCATCGATGAAGAGGGTCGCGGTGCCCGTGGTTTTGTTGACCCCGAGCTTCCTCAAGCAACGAAAACTTTACAGTCCAAGCAATGAAGTCAATCAAGTTAGCTGCCGCTGCACTAAACCAAACTCCATTGGATTGGGATGGCAATGTATCGCATATTCTTGCAGCGATTGAGCAAGCCAGAGACGAACATGTTCATGTCCTTTGTTGTCCAGAGTTGTGCATTACTGGCTATGGCTGTGAGGATGCATTCTTGGCTAGGGGTGTCCATGAAACAGCCTTAGAAATGCTCGCAGAAATCATTCCTGCGACCAAATCCATGGTGGTTTGTGTGGGGTTACCTGTGTCGTTTGAGGGTAATTTATACAGCGCTGCTGCTGTCATCGTAGATGGCGCATTGATAGGTTTTGCGGTAAAACAAAATCTCGCAGGTGATGGTCTGCATTATGAACCACGTTGGTTTACAGCATGGGAGACTGGTCGCGTCGCAGAGTTCCTTTTTAATGGTACTTCATACCCGCTGGGCGATCTGATTTTTCAGTGCAGTGATGTACGCATCGGATTTGAGATTTGTGAGGACGCTTGGGTTGCAGATCGACCCGGCGGTAGATTGGCTGCTCGTGGTGTCGACGTGATATTGAATCTCAGCGCCAGCCATTTTGCGTTCGGCAAACATCAAGTGCGACAGCAGTTTATTTTGGAGGCCACGCGTGAATTTGAAGTTGCCTACGTGTATGCGAATTTGCTCGGCAATGAGGCTGGACGAGCCATCTATGATGGAGATGCGATGATTGCTAGCGGTGGTGAAATGTTCGCTTCGGGACCTCGCTTTTGTTACCGCGATTGCGTCCTGACGTCTGCTGTCGTAGACGTTGTTGCTGCGGAGACCACAGGTGCTGCACAACAGTCCGCACCAACTGGAGTTGTTTGTTGCGAGGTCGAATTTCTCGCGGGGGATGCGTCGTGTAACGAGGTTGTTCGCAGCGAGTGGGAAGACAGTTCACATTTGAAAGAAGAGGAGTTTGCTCGTGCCATCGCACTCGGTTTGTTCGACTACTTGCGCAAAAGTTCGTCGCGTGGATTTGTTGTGTCGCTCAGTGGCGGAGCGGACTCCGCTGCGGTAGCAACTTTGGTGGCCTTGATGGTTCAATTTTCCGAGCAAGATATCGGCGCGGTGGAACTGGCTGCGCGTCTTCGTTTGAATTTGAGTAATTGCAAGTTGGCGGATCCGGCTGATTCAAAGGCTGTGGTGAAGCAAGTTACACATGAGTTATTATGGTGCGTGTATCAAACGACTCGTAATAGCACGGACGTAACTCATAGCGCTGCTGAATCAGTGGCTGACGGTTTAGGGGCGATGTTTTGTACCATCGATGTTGACTCACTCGTGACAGATTATACTCAAAAAGTGAGTGACATATTGAGTCGTACATTACAGTGGGAAACAGATGATTTGGCATTGCAGAATATCCAAGCTCGGGTCAGAGCCCCGAGTGTGTGGATGCTTGCAAACGTACGTGGGGCACTGTTGTTGGCGACAAGTAATCGGTCCGAAGCTGCTGTTGGGTATACCACGATGGATGGCGATACTTGCGGCGGTATTGCTCCAATTGCTGGTATCGACAAAGCCTTTTTACGACACTGGCTGAAATGGATGGAAACAACGGGCCCGCAAGGGCTTTGTCCCGTGAGCGAGTTGCAACAGATAAACGCTCAGCAACCCACGGCGGAATTGCGCCCAGTGGGTGAGAATCAAACAGATGAATCTGACTTAATGCCGTATGAGGTTTTGGATTCAATCGAACGGTTGGCGATTCGCGATAAAATGATGCCACGAGAAATCTTAGAAGTTTTGGTGACAGATTCGGTGGTGGTGTCGCGGCGGGCAGATCGACGCCAAGTGATTGAATGGATTAAGCGATTTTTTACATTGTGGTCACGGAATCAATGGAAACGCGAGAGATTTGCTCCATCGTTTCACGTAGATGATGAGAACCTAGACCCCAAAACATGGTGCCGTTTCCCGATTCTCTCGGGTGGTTTTCGTCGTGAACTCGAGCAATTAAAATAGGCCTGACTATAGGCAGTCATTTGAGTAGAGAATTGATGGCGTCGGTGGATTATGTATCGCTGAACCCGAATCGTTTGTAAATGGCTGGCGGCTAATCGCAAACCTGATTCATGTGACGATTTAGGCGTTGATAGAGCAACGCTTGCAGAAAGTGAGTTGGTTGCCTTCGTCGTTGTATAGCACTTCGTCCATAAACGCTCGCATCAAGACAATCCCTCGGCCGCTGGGTTTGTCCAAGTTTTCAAAATCGGTTGGATCGGGAACTTCTTCGGGATTAAACCCTGCCCCTTCATCTTCGATCGTGACCCGTATCATACAATCGTCGAGCAACTGACACTCAACTTTGACTTGTTTGGCGGGGTCGAGTTGGTTACCGTGTTTGACAGCGTTTGCCAGTCCTTCTTCTAGTGCGAGTTGCAGATCGGGTAGGTCTCCATCGCTGACGCCATTTTTTAACCAGATGTCCATGATTTGCTGCTGAATCGATGCGGATTCATGCAGATCGCTGGAGAATGCTTGGCTAAATAACATGGTTTCTGACATAGTGTTTCTGCAATACATTGTAACTCGATTTACGCCACTACGGCGGAAGTCATCACAAATTCCGACGGGTCAATTAAGGGTGTGATAAATCAAAAAAAACAGGTCACTTAAAATGCTTTAAGTGCTTTTTCAATATCCTTGTGAATGTCAAAAACTTTCGTGAGTTTCGTAACTTTGAATATTTTCAACAGATCGGGGCGCAGGTTGCACATCCCGAGTTGCCCACCGGACGCATCTACTTTTTTCTTCATGTTGATCAGTTTGCCGAGTGCAGCACTTGAAAGATGCTCGACGGATTGAAAGTCAAGCACTATCTTTCTGAGCCCATCGTCATCGACCAAACGATACATTTGATCTCCAACTACTTGGATAACTGCCTCATCGAGAATTCGATTATCAACAAACCGAGCAACGGTTACACCATCAACTGTTTGTACATCTAATCTTGTTGCGTCGGACGCCATAAAACACCTATTTATTTATTAGCCTGTGTGAAACCAAAATGGTTCGAAAAAGATAAGAACGATTTATATCAATAATAACAAACACCCATAATAATGGCATCAAATTCCAGAAATTACAAGCACTAGATTGTAAATGAAGCAGAATGATTTCCGTTCCTGCAACTAGTTGGTAAATGTAAATCGATTATAGCAGATATAGGATGGCTGTTACCGAGTGGAAAGATAGACATTGCCGAAGAACAAACAGTATTTTTCAAAAATATGCTGTGGTGATGTCTTGTAAAATACGTTAAACATGCGACAACTATTTTTGCTGTTGGGTTCACACTCTCTAGCTGGGTTTTAATAAAAAAACAGAGTCGTTGCTAATATTGCTCTGCAATCGACAAACGGTGTACAAAAGGACATTAAAGTGAACGTACTGGAATTCCTCATTACGGATAGTTCTTCCATTTTTGCGGTATCTACAGCAGCCCCATTTTATGCAGGGATAGGTGCTTGGACGATCGAGCTACTTGTTGCGGGTTTGATTCTCTACGGGTTGCGCTGTGAAGAGAAGAAAGTAATCGCTCGACGTGCGGCAAGTAAATCAGACGACTAAGCGTTACCTGCTGTTACAGCGTTACGAATATGTAACAGCGTACGTGCTAGGTTTTATTGTTTGACTCGAGTTGTCGCAGTTGCTGCCGGCGGTTTTAGATGGGCATCTAGCCAGCCGTATATTAGTTGTCGAGATTCATGGGCGACACTGTGGCCACGGCCATGAACGTAAAACCCAAAGTTTTGCGGCACTTGTTCTAGCTCGTAAACATCCATCACGCGCATTAACATCAACAGTCGTTGTCGTTGCGTACCCCCGTCGCCGTCGTTTAAAGCGGAAACGTCCATAAAGGCACGTGGTGCGACGAGTGCCATGATCTCGTGAAAATCGATGGGCGGCAGTTTGCCTTCAATGATTCCTGGGCGGATGTGTTTAAAATATATGTACCAACGGTCACGCGCCCAATTAATGACTCCTTCGTTGTGGCGAAAAAACGAGGCCCCGCAGTTGCAGGCTGATGCCTTTATGCGATCATCGTATGCGGCTAAAAATATTGTGCCGTGTCCGCCGAGAGAATGTCCAAGTGCGCCGATCTGATCACCGTCTACTTGGTCGAGCGATTGTAAAACATCGATGGCGATCGAATGCTCGTAGGTGAATTTGCCGACGGCTGTCCACTCAGGATGCTTTTTATAGAATTGGGCCGTTTCATATGAACCCTCGCTCGGTGTGCGATGCCCCGACACAAAATGTTCCGGAGCGATGACGATGTACCCTCGCCGACATAGATGATCAAGGTACGCTTTATCAGGATTGTCGATAAGTCCTGCCGCTCGTTTTTTCCCGTACTGATAAGTTCCATGCAGAGCAACGACGGCGGGTGCTTTGGCCGTTAATTTTAGAGGTATCCCCAAGTAGGCATGCGCTCGTTCATCTACTTCGACGTTGTAGCTGATTAGTTGCCGCGTGTAGCGTCCGTCAACGACGACGCTTTCGTGTATTTTCAGATCCAATGTTGGTTTCTGAGGTTTGTGTTGATCTCGCAATAAATTCAAGTATCGTTGCTTTAAAACTTTGCGGTGCGCGTGCCAGTCCGCTTGATCTTCGATTCCCTGTAGCAAATCATCCCATGACGATGTGATAACTGGCGGTGCCGAGGTTTTTCGCGGGGGCGGTTCCGCAACTGCGAGCGTAGTGGTTAGTAGTAGACAAAATGCGAGCAGCAATTGTTTAGTCATCTCTAAGTACTCTTTTAGGTTTAGTGTTGCTATTGTTACCGTATCGGATCAAATCGACCTACGGGATATCCTTGTTTGTAAGAAATGATATAGGAACCGTTAGGGGTGCTGTATTTCACAAGTTCGTCGCGGTATTCAAAATCTGTTTTGCCCTTTCTAATGGCCGCTTGTGCACCGTCGACGAGCAGGTATTTAGCTGCAAATTTGTTGACGATCAGCGTGCGATTGCCAACGCCGTGTCCCGTATTGGTTATTGCAGTGCCGTCGATGTCAGCAGCGGAAATGAAATGTGCGTCGACGTTAAATCCAGCCGTTTGTAGATTGGCCACCATTTCACGAGCGTCGGCGATTGGGCAGGTTGAATCGCTAGTACCGTGGCTGACGACGATCTGCGCTTCATTGCCGAGAGCTTGCATTTGTTTCAAGTGTTGAGGATGCCCGACAAAACGTAGGGCTTGAGCATCTTTGGTCAGGAAATGGATATGGTCGGGCAGGGGACTGTAACGAGCAGTCAAGCGGCTACCTCCGGGTAGGTTGAAGGCAATGTCGTCACTCAGTTTGCACATACCAGAAAGGTCGAAGATGCAAGCAAAGGTCCGCGGTGCGAGTTTGTTGACCATCAATGTTACGTTGCCACCACCGGAACCTCCGGCTGAGTAGATTCTACCTGAGTCGAATGCAACGGCCTGTTGAGTTAGTCCGTGAAAGACATAATGTAATGCTCGGAGGCAGTCGAGGGCTTGTAAGTAGCCAAAATCATAGGGAATATCTTTGTGCCTACTTTCGCTTTGAATGTAATCGACATTAATCGCCACCACGTTGTAGTTGCTAGCGAGATATGTTGGGCTTGGTGCTCCCGACGCGGCTTTACCTCCCCAATTATGAATCGAAAGCATCAATCCGGTTTGAGGTGTGACATGTTCGACGCTGCCACCTGGATAGGTGATGTACGTTTTAATGCTACGGTTTCCCTGCTCCTGAGATTTATTAGCAAGAAGATGTGGGGAGTCTTGAGCGGGTAAGAGTACGGCGCCGTTTTTCTGTAGCAGTTTGGGCCAAGGGGCAGCACCGGCAACAGGCGAGGCAAAGGAGGCTGTCAATATGAACAGCAAAACGAATATCGGGCTAGTGTAATTGGACATTTCTGTACTCTTAAAACAAATAAATAGACTGTGTTGAGGATGTGTTCTTACGACGCCTGTCTGACGAAGTACCTCGTAGGTGCAGCGGATAAACTCTAATTCGTGGTCTGGAACTTTAACGAATATAAATCTGCATCTTTAAGGACGAAGCGAATGCGAATTGTTTTCCCAGCAAGTTGTGCGAGATTCGGATTATCTTTCCACTGAACAGTACGGCCCACTGTGTCACCAAAGTGTTCTGGACAATCTTCAAGTTTGAATTCTTTGATCGGTATGCCTTGGGCGTCTTGAAGTTCTACTCGGATGCTGCCGGCGACAGACGTTGAGTAGTTTAGTTCCAATTGGTTGCCAGTGAATTTAAACGGTTTTGTGATGACTTCTCCACCTTGCATTGGCGCTGATAAAGATACAAAACCGTCTAGCCGCAGCGTGTAACGTCTAACGGCGCTTCCCTTTCCGGTCCAATAACTTTCACTAGCGTAAAATGATAGTTCATTGGGTGCACCGGGTAACGTGTTGGCAGTTTGTACGACGTGCCAGGCGACGTACTGGTGACCATAGTTCCAAGAGTTTGGACGTTCAATTCCTGGACGAAAAAAAGCTTCATTCCAACGCTTGAATTCATGACCGTCGCGACTGCACATTAGTAGTGCATCGGTAATGGCTGTTCCGTAACGAGGTGAAACCGAACTACGCATTTTGCGGTGTTTGTTTTCTGGCAAGGCCGTCATTTGCGGTGATTCGCCACGCTCGGTGTAACGCGTTGGGAAGCCGATCAGGATGTGAGGGGCACGAGCGTAGGGTTTGATTTGATTGGTGTAAAGTTGTTCAGGGGGCGAATCGGTATAGGTTAAGTCGGTAATATCATCCCAATGAACGAGGTCGTTGGATGTTGCCGTGCGAATTGCGCGAATGCCGGCGGGCTTCCATTCTTCTTTGTTCGTTGTCCCTTTTGTGAAGTATCGCCAATATGCACGGTATTTTCCGATCGTTTCATCCCAAAACGCTAAGTTCTGAGAGTCGAACGCTCCCACTCCAGATAAAATGGGCTGCTTGGTGATCGGCTTGAAGTTAACACCGTCAGCTGATTTTAGAGGAATCAAACCGTTGTGATCTTTTGATCTTACGATTGCTTTGTAACGCGCTTCCTGTGGGGTGGCTGGGTTGTTATCGATGAAGACTGCGGGGTGGCCAGCGTCGATTTGTAGTTCACCGTTTTTTTCGCTGATGATGGCGATATTATTATTTTTAGAACCATTAAACTCGTGAATTCCAAGATTGGGTTTCGTCCAATGAATGCCATCTTTACTTTCGGCATAACAACAAAAGAGTGGATGGATGCTTGAGTTTAGCTTGCCAGGGGAAACTTCTAGATGCCATGCCTTGTAATACATGCGGTAAATATCACCGTCTTGAAACACGCTGTGGTAGCCACTGCCGCTACCTTCCCAAGGCGCGTCATGCACAATTGCAATCTCACGAGGAATTGGTTTGTGAAGTCGTTGTTCAGCTTTGCCAACGAATCGATCGATCAAAAATGAATCAATGAATAGCTCTCGCCGCGCACCAATATCGATTGCGGCGGCTGTAGATTGCTGCTGAGCGTGTATGAATGGACTTAGCAAACAACAAGTCAATAAGACGGCGATTGTTCGATTTGCGGCAGTTGTAATGAATTGCAAAGAGCGACGTTGAAGCGACATAATTGACATCCGTTCACCTTTGTTGTGACAGGTTATTTATCGTTTGGAATTCTTACTTTGGCTAAGTAAATGCTTGTTTTTCGTTCATGGGATGAGTAGTAACTGATCCACAATAGCCCGTTGTGCATGACTAGGCCGGGATAGCTTGTATCGCCGCCGGAAGGCAATTTAAGTACTTCGGTGAGCGTGCCTCGATGGGGGTCGAGCCATGAGAGTGAAGTGCGGGTACCACCGTTATAGAGTCGGGTGACAGCGATTATGCGTCCATCGGACAACTGCAGCATATTCGGTCCACCGATACGCAGGTTCAGATCTTGCCAGACCCATTTTGTATAGGGGGCCACCGACCGGCCAAGCTGCGCCATTTTGGTGCCGGTTTCATGTCGCAGCAGGCAGAGGGCTGTTCCGTCTTTTAGAAACAGAATCGCATCTTCACCACAGCCAGCGGGGGCGGTGAGTTGTTGGACGTGGGTATCGAACTGACTGCCCGTTTGCGACGTGTACAAACGTAAACGACGTGTGGTTCGATCGCGTTCTGTACTATACCCAAATGTATAGGCCAGATTGTTGTGCCATTGAACACGCCATAGCCAAAAACCGGGGTGTCCAATGATATATCCATTATCCCAAGTGGCTCCATCATTACTGCTGAGCCAACTCATCGATTGATAACGAATCTTGGCATCTGCGATCATTCCAGCACCGTTAAGCAATAACTTGCCTTGGGGAGTCACGGTTATTTTGGCGTCACGCAAATCGTGTGTTGCGGAGGAAATGAGTGCTTTCGAGGCCCACTGTTTACCATCGACTGAGGTGATAACCCGTAACGAGCCGTCTGGAGAAACATGGCCGCTACCTTCACGAAAGACGCAGTACCACAGGTCTTTATGACGGATCAAGTCTGTGAACGCATTGTGAGGTGCTTTATCCCAAATGCGTTGTACGTCGACGAGTATCGGCTTCGCTGGTTCGGCGGTCTTGGTTACCGAAGTCGGTAGTATTACAAACGCGATGGCAATGATTAACAAGATAGGTGGAAACTTCATTTGAGGTCCGTTTGTAGTACGTTGTTAGTCACTTTAGCCCGTAACCCTTGAATTGACACAACCTGGTCCTGCGGGTTTTTCGAGATAGCAGTATTGTGAGAAACGTTAGCGCCTTGAGGGACATTGTTGATGACCAAGGCGGTTTTATGGAAATCACGAATAGTATTTCGATTTACCGTAACGCTTGCTTCCGATGCAACAAGAGCGTGTCTCCAAGTCGTGAATTGATTGTTTGATAATGTCACTTTGGATCCGGCTAATGCCCATACGCCAAAATTAGGAGGCCCAGCTTTCCTGATTGCAATTCCATTGAATCGATTTCCAGTCGCTACAACGATACCGCCAACTCGAATCCCGGCCACCCCTTCGCCGTGAATAGTATTGTTATCGAATGTTGCAGTGGCGCCTTTGAAGACCATTGCAATTGGTGGTAGCCCACCTTTACGTGAAAGGATGTTGTTCGACAAATGGACGGTCCAACCAGCATGGATTCCCACGGCGACCAAGGCGTTGTCGATAATTTTATTGTCCCGCATCGTAGCTTGTCCAGTTTTACAGGTGTCGAATCCGATTCCAGTCGTTTTGTTGTGATGGCAGTGATTGCCGATCAAGGTCGTCTGTGCATCGCCGCGTTGCCCGATTCCGGCACGTGCATTCTCATAACATTCGTTGCCTTCAATGAGTGCAACGGCTCCTCCTTCGCTACCGATGCCTGCATCTAGGTTGCGATAACAGCGGTTGTTTATGATTTTGGGGCGCGCATGATCTCGTGAACCGATCCCCGCGAGTTTGTTTTCGTAGCAACGATTGTTGCGAATGGTTGGCTCTACGTATTCTTCGTTTCCGATGCCAGCCATATCATTCTGATAACAGTCGTTGTCTTCGATAACTGGTTTTGTCATTGAACCGGTTCGTGTCCCGATACCCGCACGACGGTTTTTATAGCAGCGGTTTCCCCGCACGATGGGACAAGCGTTTTCGCTGATGCCAATACCCGCTCGGATATTAGAGTAACAGATGTTTTTGGTGACCAACGGGCTAGCGTCATCGTGGCCAATTCCGGCATAGAAATTTTCGAAACAAGTGTTTTCCGATATGAATGCCGTTGATTTCTTCATCGACCCAATTCCTCCTCCCATATTACGGTATGAAAAATTCCGGATGACTCGTGGCGACACCTGTTTGCTGGGATTTCCCGTGATGGCGATACCGGTATACCCAATATGGTGAACGATGTTGTTTATGACGGTACATGTTGATATGCCAGTGATCGCAATGCCAGCGACCCCCGGTGCGCCAATATGTTCATACGATTGCAAATTTCCTTGAGTAGCGTGATGTTTTTTCCATTTTGCGTCGTCATAAAATCCCACGTTGGTAATAGTGAATCCATCAAGAACGGCTTTTTCAGCCAACTCAACACCAGGGCCCTCACCCTGTTTGCCACCGCCATTAATAATTGTTTTCTCCGCTCGGAGGAGCCCGAGTTTTCCTTGTGTGTCATCCCCAGCACTTTTGAGAGTGATACCGCGTTTCAACACTAAGCGTTCGTGATAAGTACCGGGATCGACGAGTATGATATCACCGGTACTGGCAGCGTCGAGGGCTGCTTGGATCGTCTTGTGTTGCTCCGGTACTGCAATTTCCTTTGCGCAGGAAATCGATGGTAGAACAACCATTATCGCAGATGTAAAAAGACCTAATAGAAATTGTTTTGTACAGTCCATTTTGAGGCTCCAATCGGTTATGTTTAGCGGTCACTAGCGAACATTCGAGATACCAAATTGGTACGAATACAGATCAGCATCTTTAATTATAAACCGAATGCGGATAGATTTCCCAGCTAAAGCTGATACATCGGTACCGGATTTCCAGCGAATGACTTGTTCGGTAGAATCACCGTAATGTTCGAGGCAATCTTGTTGGCTGAAGCCAGCGAGCGGTTGTCCGGTTACGTCTTGTAGTTCTACATAGAGGTTACCTGCGGCAGAGGTTGAGTAATTTACGTGTAGTTGCTGACCCGTAAAAACAACAGGTTTGGTGATGAGCTCGCCGCCAGTCAACGGGGCATGTAAGGAGACAAATCCATCGAGTCTAATGGTATATCGTCGTTGCCCGTGTAGGTCGTTGAGCCAAGCGTGCTCGCTGAAGTGCATGGAGATGTCGTTGGGTGCACCCTCAATATTCGATTTGGTTTCCCATAATCCGTAGGCTTGGTAATTGTCACCGTACACCCAATGTCCAGCTGCTTCGGGACCAGGGCGCAAGAATGCCTCGTCCCAACGTCTAAATGATTGGCCGTTGCGACTTGCCATAAAAATCCCGTCGGTCAGGTCCGTTGCACAGCGTTCGTAGGCAATTGTTAATTTGTCGCGCAGGGCTACTGGCTCGAGAGTCTTGCCGTGATCATTGAGTTTGCGAGCGACGTATCGCGTGGGGAAACCGACGAGGATATGTGACGCTCGGTAATAGGGCAGCACCTGATTGGTATACATTTGTTGCGGCGGTGAGTTGGGATAGGTAATACCAATCGGATCCGTCCATGTTTCGAAATCTGTTGAAAAGGCAACGCCAATACTACGGAGTCCCTTAAATGCTCCATCGCTGAAATATCGAACATACATGATATATCGATTTGATTTATTATCCCAAAAACAGGCGTTGTGCGAGTCGAACGCTCCTTTAGTGACAACTGCTTTGTCACTTTTGCGAGACCAGTGAATACCATCAGCGGATTTGAATGTCCATAGCCCTTTGCTAGTAACGGTTCCACCAATTGCTTTAAACTTTTCGTCATGAGGACAGTTAGGGTTTGTGTCTATAAACGGCGCAAAATTATGAGTTTCAGGACTCCCGAGGAAAATGATATTATTTTCCTTTGTCCCTCGCCATTCGAAGAGACCTAGCTTGGGTTTTACCCAGTGGATACCGTCGGAACTATGGGCATAGCAGGTAACTTCGCTTTGCGCTTGCCGTAGTTGTTTGTCGTCGACGATATATTTATGGCCGCGGTAAAACATATGATAAACATCACCGTCTTGGATAATGGTGGAATACCCACTAGCGTTGCCTTCCCACGGTTCGTTGTATTGGATAGCGATTTCGCGACGCGTTGGTGCGTGCAGTTGAAATCGTGCGTGACCACTGATCTTTTCAACCAATGCGTCATCTACAAATAGCTCTCGTCGCGATGCGATATTCGTTGCTGATGAAGGCAGTTCCTCAGCATGTGCGATAGGTGCAATCGACACAGCAAGCACCGCAGAAATGGCTTTGAATAGTTGGTTGATATTCATAGGTAAAATTCCATTCGAGTGTGAAAGGCAAATCAGGGGCATCATTTTTGTTTGAATAGTGTATTTAACGGCGAAATTCGTACAGCGCGGCGATTATGGCCGCAATTCGAACACTGTCAGAATGGCGCGGTGGTCCGAGGCAACTGCTTCGTCTAAGACGGTGACTGATTTTGCGGTCCAGCGGTCTTTCGGGTGTGCAAGGACAAAGTCGATTTGTTTTGTGGGTTTGGTGACGGGAATTGTTGGTTGTGGCTTGCCTGCGATCGGATTAAACCAATGTTTGGAAAAGATGGTTAGTACGTTGCTTGCGGGAGTTGCATTCAGGTCACCAGCTAGAATCGACAATGTGGTGGGTGTCTTGCCCGCGACTTGTACGAGGTACTGCGCCGAATCCATGCGTTCTTTCGGGTCGGGACGATGGTCAAGGTGTGTAGCCCAGAAGGTTAGATTCCCATGGTTACCAGGCAATTTAATGGTTGCCTGCAAGGCACCTCGTTGTTCACCGTTATCGTGGTTTGGAAGCTTGTGGTTTTTGTGGTTGACGATTTGGTGTTTCGACAGAATTGCATTGCCGTAATCACCCCCTTGGAACGGAATATTTTGCGCGAAAATGACTTGCATAGAAGTCGCTTTGGCGAGCACAGCAGGTTGGTCTTGATTTTTGACTCGGGCCGTTGTTCGATCTACTTCTTGCAGTGAAACGATATCGGGATGTACGGAATTGATGACTTTGGCAATGCGGTTGAGATCGAGGAGACGGTCGATCCCTTCGCCGTGATGGATGTTGTAGCTAAGCACTCGCAATTGCAGCGGTTTCTCAGTAGCACTAGCAGTAGACAGAGACATTGTCAGGGCAAATAGACAGACCCAAAATAGTGATCGCAGCATTAGGTAGTTCTCACGAATTAGTAGTTGACGTGTCTGTTCATTGTGGCAGTGTATGCGGTGCGATTCAAGCGGCGGTCGGTGATTCACTACAGCAACGGTAATCCGCCCCCGTTGCCGAGTTTTCGGTATGTCATACAAATCCCGTTGCTGGTGAGTCGTTGGACACATCCACGAAAAGGGACTGTGTTACAATGACCGGTGGAGCAAGGGAAACGCAGCAGGCTATGAATGCGGCAATGCTTGCGGGGATTATGTTTTTTACGCAGATATTTTTTGTGGAGTTGTGATGCGTTTCAATTGCTATCGAAAAGTTTGTTATCTATCGTGTCTTGCGATCATTTCGTCAGCGCTGGGTCTTTCTAATGCACTCGTTGCTCAGGACAAGTTAGCTGCACTTGTGCGAGTGGTCGATTTGAGTGTGGGCGAATCTGTTCAAGTGGAATTGTGCAATGGTGAGCATGTTCAAGTGAAATTGCTTGATCTACAGGAGACCCGTGATCCGATTCGTCAGGCAATTCGCAGTGCTATGGTCAAGGTGCAAGTTGATGGCGAAGTAATCAAACTTGAATCGGGGATGTACAATTTGCCGCAAGTGCTAGGCAAAGTGCAAATCGATTGTTCCGTTACCGGGGGATACAACTCCAATGGCACACCTGGATTTTGGGGACTGGAGAAGGATGCGAGGTTACGGCTATGGCCAGCGGAGTCACCGTTATTACGTCCGGGAACGTTCAGATATCCTGTGGAGCAGCGTTGGTTGGCGACGCGGACATGGTTTGATAATGAGCCGGTCGACGGTGGTACGAAAGTCTTACAGAAGATTTATTACCATAGCGGGTTGGACATTGGTGGTACGGAGCGTCTGGTGCAGGTGATCGCAGCGACGGATGCGGTTGTTGTTTCTAGCGGTGATGATGTGCTGTCGGATTACGTGCTCAAAGACGGGAGCTTGCCGAAGTATGGGGAGGGTACGAGTCCAATTGCGCCACGGGCTGACGTTGTGTATTTGCGTGATAGTCGCGGGTGGTATTACAGGTACAGTCATTTAGACTCCATCGACGAACGAGTGCGTCCGGGGCGAGTCATCAAGCAGGGCGAACCGGTCGGGGTTCTGGGAAAAAAGGGGGCGAGTGGCGGATGGTCACACTTACATTTTGAAATCAAAAGCAAGCAACCTTCGGGTAAGTGGGGTACTCAAGCGGGGTACGCGTTTATTTGGGAAGCCTATCGACGGCAATACAAACCGCAGTTAGTTGCGAACACTAGTCGCAAACATTTTGTGCTGGCCGGCGAGTCTGTCTCGATGAATGGGTACAAATCCTATAGTGCCAGTGATAGCATTCGGAGATTCCAATGGTTGTTTACCGATGGAGCGCGAGCAAGGGGGCCGGAGGTAACTCGAACATACTCGCGTCCTGGCGTTTATAGTGAAGTGCTAAAGGTAACGGATAAGGCTGGTAATATTGATTATGATTTTGCGAATGTGCATGTACTAGATCCTGCGAATCCTGATCTTTACGTCCCCCGCATTCATGCCGCATATTGGCCGACTCGTGATAACAAAACAGATGAGTTGATTACGTTCAAGGTGCGGTCATTCGGCACAACCGAAGGTGAAGAGGTCTGGGACTTTGGCGATGGCAGTCCGTTAGTCAAAGTTAAATCGGACGGTAACGTAGACCCCCAGGCGGACAATGGCTATGCAATTACTACGCATGCTTACACCAAACCGGGCGACTATCTTGTCAAAGTACAACGTGCCAGAAGCGATGGAGTTGCGGCTGTTTTCCATCTACACGTACATGTTGTGCGGGCAGGCACGCAAGCAGCAACCACGAATTAACAGGGATTTCACCAATGTATAGGCTTGGACGACCGCCATTCCTTGTCGGTACCCTTACCCTAACCCAGCCCTGCTTATGCCAGCTAAAAAAGTACCCCGGAGAGGTTTCGAACCTCCGACCTACGGTTTAGGAAACCGTTGCTCTATCCCCTGAGCTACCGGGGCAGTGGTGGTTTGCCCACTTTGTTTTAAACAGCCAATCGTCGATTGTCTATGACTAACGGCGCCCAACCTAAGATCGCATTGAGGGGGCTATCGCAATGCTTGATAAACTAGGCTGATGATGCGGTTGTTTAAATCACAATGAAAGTTGGGATATAACTGCGTCATTGAAATCGCATAAAACTCATTGATGGGGTCAAGAATGAATCGTGTATTATATGCGCCGCCCCAGTAGAACATTCCTTTGCCACTGATAAACGATTGAGCGCCAATATCATTGACGATAGCAAATCCTAATCCAAACTGATCCACCGCGACTGCCCCGCCGAGATTGATCGTCAATTCGCCGATGTTGTTACTGCGCATCAACGCAACACTGCTTCTGCTGAGCAACGTCTGATTTTTCCAAGTTCCATTACCAATCATCATCTGACAGAAATGACTGTAGTCCTCAAGCGTTGAATGTAACCCCGCTCCGCCCGAAAAATAGACCTGTTCTTTTTGACTTGGTGATTCCACCACGGCGAAATCGGCATGTACAAACGATTCAAACTCCAATTTGCTTAGGCCTCGTAGTCCCGTATCCGCAGGGACGCTAAATGATTGTTTGGCGGTCATGAAATCCACATCATCGTAGGTTTCCGTGGCAATGTCCGGTGTGTACACACGCGCGAGACGCTGTTGCTGCAGCGCGCTCGGATAAAAGCTAGTGCTTCCCATTGCTAATGGTTCAAAAATCTCGTTCGCCAAAAAATCGGCAAATGTCACCCCGGATAGGACTTCGACTAATCGGCCCAAAACGTCGATGCTCAAACCGTAAAGCCAGCTTGTGCCAGGGTCGAAAGCAAGCGGTTGCTTGGCTAGTCGACCCGCCATTTCTTCAATGGTTGTCCCATCTTGGTACGCCCAGTCACGAATGTCAGCGGCTCGATAAAACTCGCCCAGTTTGGGGTGTGTAAAACTATATCCAATTCCGGAAGTGTGCGTCAGTAAATGACGAATTGTAATCGATGTTTTTGACTTGCGTGTTTTCGCATTACCTTTATCATCTCGCTTGCCGCTTAAGACACGCATGTTTGTGAATTCGGGCAAGTACTTTTCGAGCGGGTCGTCCAGTAGAAACAAACCACGTTCCAAGAGGATCATTATCGCAACACTCGTAATCGGCTTGGTCATTGATGCAATGCGAAACACTGTATTAGAATCGACGGCCATTTCAGCTTCGACATTTGCGAAGCCAGCACAATGCTGAAAAAGATTACCATCTGCACCGCCGATAGCAACGGCACAGCCTGCGATGATTTGTTGGTCGACTTCGTAGTCGACGGCGGTTGATAGTCGTTTCAGTCGTTCACTACAAAAAGTTATTGTCATCGTTTTCAGAGTTTCCCATTAGGCAAAGTTAGCTAGGTGTTTGCCCGCGCGCAGATAGTTAAGGTGATTATGCAAAGATGCCCGTGGCTACTTTGCCAGCCACATCCGTCAATCTGAAATCGCGACCGGCATAACGATACGTTAAATCGAGATGATTGAGGCCAACTAAATGTAAAAGTGTTGCGTGCAAGTCGTTAACGTGCATTTTGTCGTTTTGAGCGAAATATCCGTACTCATCGGTTGTACCGTATTGGTACCCGCCTTTCACACCTGCACCGGCCATCCACATCGTAAATCCTTCGGGGTTGTGATCGCGCCCATTGGAACCTTGCATCACAGGCGTGCGACCGAACTCACCTCCCCACAGGACCAAAGTATCTTCCAATAGTCCCCGTTGTTTAAGATCCGTCAGCAACGCTGCGATCGGTTTGTCGACTTCAAGGGCGTTTTTGGTATGCCCTTTAACTAGGTCGCCGTGTTGGTCCCATTGAACATAGGAATCGCTGTGCGTGATTTGGATAAATCGCACGCCCGCTTCGGCAAATCGCCTAGCCAAAATACACTGACGCCCAAAGTCTTTAGTGATTTCGTCGTCGAGTCCATACATAGCTAGTGTTTGCTTTGATTCGTCAGCTATATTCACAATCTCAGGCACGCGGTTCTGCATGCGAAACGCTAATTCAAAGCTACTAATGCGACCTTCCAGCGCTTGATTAGGACCTGTCATTTTAAGGTGTTCTTGATTTGCTTGCTCAATCAAATCCAATTGTAGTCGCTGCTGTTTCCGCGTGATGCGTTTGTTGTGGGTGTACGCCACTTCGGCGCTCGTGGCCGGTTGGCTCGCTACGCCCAGTGGCGTACCCTGGAACTCAGCTGGCAGAAACGCGGAACTCCAGTTCTTCACGCCGCCGTGGGCTAGTGTGGGACAAATAGTGACGAACGAGGGTAAGTTTTGGTTTTCAGTTCCTAGACCATAGGTAACCCAAGATCCCATACTCGGCCGTACAAAGTTATCACTGCCGGTGTGTAGTTTAAGCAACGCACCACCGTGAGCGGCATTGGTGCCGTGGACTGAGTTGAGCAAACAAATGTCGTCGATTCGATTGCCGACATGGGGAAATAATTCACTGACCATGATCCCGCTTTCACCATGCGGGCGGAATTTCCACGGCGACCCCATCAATTTGCTCGTCTCACCAAATTGAACTCGTGGTTTATCGAAAGGTAATTCTTTGCCGTCGTCTTTTTGCAGTTGCGGTTTGTAATCAAATGTATCGACGTGAGATGGGCCGCCTTTCATAAACAGAAAAATGACGCGCTTCGCTCTCGCCGGATGATGTGTTTGTTTGCCTGAGTTGGCGATCGCCGTATCTTGCAATAAAGCGCCGAGTGCTAAGTTACCGAATCCAAGTGCACTTGTGCGCAGTGCTGCCGATTTCAGGAATCGACGACGCGACGTGCCAGGCAGTGAATTGTTAGGGCAACAGCGGTTAGACATAGTTGTGATGGTGGGCGAGTAGTGGGTGCGATGAAGTGGTTAGTAGAAAAAGTTATTGGATAAAGACAAATTCACTGCTTGCCAAGATACTGTGCACCAAGAGTTTTAACGCTTGGAATTCAGCAGAAGCTTGGGAAGGGTCAATTTCTGGTTCGAGTTGGCTAGTCACGTTAGAGTCGGATTCGGTGTCAGTTGCCACGGTGGAAACGTTCGTTTCAAGAGCAGTCGAACTAGGTGTATTGGTTGTGCCGGTCGTTTTCAGGAACAGGCTGTAATACTGTCGTGCTCGTGACATTTCTTGCCGAGTTGCATTTCTGCCGAGCAATTTTACATAGAGTATTTGCACACGGTGTTTGAGTGATTTGCTTTCTTTGAGTAGCTGTTCGACGATTTGACAACTCGCTTCATCAACCAAAGGGCTGTTGAGCATGTATAACGCTTGGGGAGCGACTGTCGTGGTTTGTCGATCGCCGTTGCTGACGGAAGCGTCGTTGTAATCAAATAATTGGAAAAAGTCATAAAGGTTATTTCGGACTACGGGTAGGTACACTGAACGGACAAAGGAATCGTATTTTGTCAGGTCTTTGGAGGTGTGGTTGAATAGGAACTCACGATTTTTTACAGGTAACATCGATCCGCCCATAGTCCGGTCAAGCAAACCTGAAACAGCTAAGATGGAATCGCGTATCGCTTCGGCTTCGAGTCGTTTGACTGGAAATCGCCATAGATACCGATTTGTAGCATCGATTTTACTTGCGGCATCGTTGAAATTGCTGCTCATCCGATAAGTACTGCTGTTCATAATCGTTCGGTGTAGATCTTTTATTGACCAACCGTTGTCGATGAACGTTTTGGCGAGATGATCGAGCAGTGGTTGATTAATTGGTTGTTCGCCAAGGTTTCCAAAATTGTCGGTTGTCGGTTGCAACGCTTGTCCAAAATGCCAGCGCCATATCCGATTAACAAATACTCGAGCCGTCAATGGATGCTGCGGATCGGTGAGCCATTGTGCGAGTTCAAGTCGACCGCTTGATTTTGAAGCAATCTGGTATTTATTGGCGGAGCTGAACACTTCAGGAAACCCACGCGCAACTTTTTTTCCTAATGAGGCGTGAGAACCTCGTAGGTGGACCATTAAGTCTTCCGGTTCGTGTTCGGTAACGGCCATGGCTGAAGGAAGTTCGCCACGGTCATCCGTCAGTTTCTTAGCTTCATCTAGCAACGCTTGATGCTGTTTTTTAGTTTCCGCAGGGTATTGGGTTTCTGGCTTAGCGGGTAGCTTTTCGACTCCAAGTGCTGCCAGCAATGCTTTGTTTGCAGCATCCGTGATTGTTTTTAGCTCAGCGGTTTTTATGTCAATTAGTGCCGTCGCTGTTTTATAGTTCACGTGATCTTGTTCACTGGCTATTTCAGTTTCATTCCATTTTGCAATTGTCTTGAACGACTCCATGGTCGTTGTGCTTTTAAAGACACCGGCAAGTGCGTAGTAATCCTCCGTGGAAATGGGATCGAATTTATGGTCATGGCAGCGGGCGCAACCGAAGGTCATCCCCATGAAGGCTTGCCCAACCGTAGAAACTTGCTCGTCAATAATATCCATTTCCATTTTGACTTTATCAACTTCGGCAAGCACTTTGGGGCCGAGAACCAAAAAGCCGGTTGCCACAATTCTGCGGTGGTTCATGGCAGTAGACTTGGTTTCTGGCATTAAGTCACCAGCGATTTGTTCAGTTAAAAATTCATTGAACGGTCTGTCTTGATTAAAGGCTGCAATGACATAGTTGCGATATCGCCAAGCGTTTCCATGGGCGACGTTTTCATCGAGTCCGTTGGAATCCGCGTAACGGACGACGTCCAACCAGAAGCGACCCCAGCGTTCACCATAAGCTTCTGAATCAAGGAGGCGATCAATCAAGTGTTGGTAAGCGTCGGAGGATTTGTCGTACAGGAAATTGTCAATTTCTGCGGGTGTCGGGGGCAGGCCGGTCAAGTCGAATGTGACTCGCCGAATCAGTGTTCTTCGATCAGCGGGTGCGGCAGGCGAAAGTTGTTGTTGTTCAAGTTTGCTGAGGATGAAGTAATCAATGGGTTGCTGCGGCCAATGGCTTTGTTTGACAGTTGGAATTGGCGTATCGACCAGCGGTTGGAAGGACCAGAATTGTCGTTCTTTGTCGAGGTCAACAGCACCTTGGCGAGGCAAAACACTGGTTTTATTTGCATCCGGATGAGGCGCATTCATTTCAATCCACTTGCGAAAATCAGCGATGATAGTGTCTGAGAGTTTCCCATCAGGCGGCATTTGTAACTCTTCATCTTCATAGCCGATTGTGTGCAACAACAGGCTTTCATCTGGTTCACCAGGAACTATGGCTGGGGCAGTCGCGCCACCGCGTAGCATTTCTGCGTAGCGATCAAGTCGCAGATCGCTCTCTTGTTCATCTTCACCATGACATTCATAGCAATGTTTGATCAAGACCGGTCGGATTTTATTTTCAAAGAAATCAGTACCATCATCCGCGTGGGTTGTTGTGCAAGCGGCACAAAAAAATCCCAGTAATGCAGCTAGCAGAAAAAATTTTTTTTTGAAGGTGTTCATGAGGGTGGGCGGATGAATGGTGGGAGGGCAGCGGAGTGTGAAATAACATTTCTTGTCTCAAACTATTCTACCGTAAAAACGATGGTGTTGAGAATAGTTAATAGTGAATAGTTAAAATGTGATGTTCGAGACTGTCAGTTGTTACCGTATCCAATGAATACAACTACGAATTCACACGGATGTGAAAATTGGATAAGCTTCGTTCCACTTAGCAGCAGGCGGAGGCAGGTTCTCTAGTCGTCACAAGTTCAAGCCCTTTCCATCATCGCCATCAAGCCCCCGACAGAAAAACATCTCCAAGAAACAGCGACACGATCAACTTTAGTATCACTAAGGAAATACATGAGTGTTCACTTTTATAAGCCCCTGTGTGCTGTCGTGTGCGTTTTTGTAACGTTCTGCCTCGTAATTAGTTTGCCCACTTAATTATGTGTCTACTAATTCTGGGGAACTCCACACTTAGGTTGTAGGAGTTGGGGTTGGGGGTTGGCGGTTTTCCCAGCGATTCGTTGCCCATTGCCAGCAACGCCTTCGTCGCCGAGGTCTTGTCGAGCTTGGGTTGCTAACTCGGTGAGTTGCTTGACGATTTCAGGGTGTTGTTTGGCGACATTTGTTTTTGATCCAATATCAGTGACAACGTTAAATAGAAGTGTGGTCGCCTTTTCTCCTTTCTCGAAATGCGGGTGTCGACCAAAATTCTTCAGTGGCACGAAAAGTTTCCAAGGGCCACTGCGGACGGCTTGCAGTTGATTCATGGCATAGTAATAGAATGCTTTGTAAGGTGTTTTGGCACCCGGTTTTCCGAGGATGAGCGAACGGATGTTATGGCCATCGATGATTCGATTTTGAGGGATGCTGCCACCGGAAAGTTGTGCAAAAGTTGGCAGCAGGTCCATCGTTGTGCTTAACTCGTCACAGACAGTCCCGGCTGGAATGACACTTGGCCACCACATGATTGTCGGAACACGGAATGCGCCCTCGCTGGTCGTGTAACCGCGCCCGTTTAGCGGCAGGTTTGTTCCGCGGGTTGGGTCGGTGGGGTCATTGTTCATGGGGGCTCCATTATCTGAGGTCCAGATAACGAGTGTGTGATTTTCGAGGCCGAGGGTTGTAAGTTTGGCGAGTATTTGCCCAGTGGACCAATCGAGTTCTTCGATGGAGTCGCCCCACGAGCCGTTTTTGCTTTTTCCTTTAAAGGCAGGGCTTGAAAAAGCGGTACTTGTACTGCCGGGCATTGCTTGGGGCAGATATAGAAAGAATGGGTGTTTCTGGTTGTTTTCGATAAATTGAGTGGCTTGTTCGGTATACCGCTGCGTTAACAGAGTCCGTTGGACAGGAGCTTCGATGACGGTTTCATTTTGCATCAGCGGAAGAGGTGGCCATAGATGGCCTTGCAGTTGTTGGTTGCCTCGTTGGGCGACTCGTTGTCCAACCGCTGCGGTCATGTCGTCGCTGTAGGGTACACCGAAGAAGAGATCAAAACCTTGTCGAGTTGGGAGGAATTCGGGTTGATCACCGAGGTGCCATTTGCCAATGATGCCTGTCTTGTAGCCGACGGCCTGTAGAACTTCAGCGGTTGTGATTTCGTTAGGATTCAAGCCGTAAGGTGAAACGGGACGTAAGACTTGACCATCGCGTGGGTTATTGTGCATGCCAACCCGTTGGGCGTAGCAGCCGGTCATAATACTCGCTCGGCTGGGAGTGCAAACTCCGGCGGATACGCAGAAATGGGTGAACTTACGGCCTTCTTTTGCCATCCGATTGAGGTGAGGCGTGCGGTGCAGCGTTGAACCGAATGGCTCAATGTCGCCATATCCAAGATTGTCACAAAAGATGACGATGATATTTGGCTGACGCGTGGGTTCGGTTGCGGTGGTACAGGACCACGAGTAGAGACAAGCAATCGCCGTCAATGCGTCCGCAGCAAATTTGATTCGATTTGTCATGTGTTGAGTGTCCTGAATTCGAATCAGTAACGATTTACCTCAATAATTGTTTGCGGTGTTCACGATATGTATGATGTTCAAAGGCAATGTCTGAGGGTTGGTTTATGATGGACTGCGGCGACGTTCGGGTGACGTCTAAGAGAGGTCCGCATTTTCTAGTTGTGCGGAAATCCAGTTTTCGAGCTCATCAAAATCGACGGGTGGAAGTTTGGAGAGATCGGGTCGTAAGCGAGTAGCATCTCGGAAATAAACATGTTGGATTTCACTTTGAATTTTTTTTGTATTCCAATTGAGCAGGATACGAATGCAACGTGGCAGTCCACCGGGAACATGTATTTCGTGTGTACAGATCAGTGGTACATCGAGCCAACCGAGTTGTCGTGCTGCCATGGCAGGGAACTCAGCGTTGAGGTCACTGGTGAGAGTAAAGATTGCGCTAGCGACATCTTCACTTTGGATATCGTTAAGTCGAATCATGAGAGCTAGCAGTCGGCGAGTTTCGGTTAGTATTTCCTCGCTGGTGTTAGTCGTTACGGTAGTAGCGCCTCGAACGCCGCGACAATGCATCAATGAAAACTCTTTGTATTTGGAAGTAATTGTTGGTTTGTTGGTACGTGTCTATAGACTGCTATATACCAATAGCTTAACGGTTTTTCCGCTGAAAGTGAATGATGTGGGCGACGGCAAGTACGATTCGTTTAGGGGGTTAGAAGGGGCGGGATATGACACTACGAAAAAAAATGCGAAAAAGATGCCTGACCCTGTTGACCGTGACCGTGCAAGGGTTATTATTGGACTTCTACTGTTGAGGGTTCGTCCCAACGCAGTATTGATCTTTGACAATTGAGTAGACCTCGTACAATTTTTTAAGAATTGATTTTAGCTTGTTTTTAGCGAGTGCAGGATTCAAAATTGGCAATAGAGTCATCCGTGACCATGGTTGACTATAAACTATTCCAGTCAAACTTAAATTTGATTAGTGGTTAATTACCTGGACTCCTTTCGGGGAGACCAGTGACAATACTTCAATTGAAGGGTTTGATCCTGGCTCAGAATGAACGTTGGCGGCGTGGATTAGGCATGCAAGTCGAGCGAGAAGCTCTTTTACGATTTCTTCGGAATGAATAGTTGAGCGGACAGCGGCGCAAGGGAGAGTAACGCGTGGAAGTTTACCCTGAGGAGAGGGATAGCTGCGGGAAACTGCAGGTAATACCTCATAATGTCTCCGGACCAAATGAATTTCGCCTCAGGAGAACTCCGCGTCCTACTAGCTTGTTGGTGGTGTAACGGACTACCAAGGCTATGATGGGTAGCGGGTGTGAGAGCATGACCCGTCTCACTGGGACTGAGACACTGCCCAGACACCTACGGGTGGCTGCAGTCGAGAATCTTCGGCAATGGGCGAAAGCCTGACCGAGCGACGCCGCGTGCGGGATGAAGGCCTTCGGGTTGTAAACCGCTGTCAGAGGGGAGGAAAGCTTCGGCTTGACTGAACCTCAGAGGAAGCACGGGCTAAGTTCGTGCCAGCAGCCGCGGTAACACGAACCGTGCGAACGTTATTCGGAATCACTGGGCTTAAAGGGTGCGTAGGCGGCTTTGCAAGTGAGGTGTGAAATCCCTCAGCTCAACTGAGGAACTGCGCTTCAAACTGCATAGCTAGAGGGAGACAGAGGTAAGCGGAACTGATGGTGGAGCGGTGAAATGCGTTGATATCATCAGGAACACCAGTGGCGAAGGCGGCTTACTGGGTCTCTTCTGACGCTGAGGCACGAAAGCTAGGGTAGCGAACGGGATTAGATACCCCGGTAGTCCTAGCTGTAAACGATGAGTACTGGATCGAGGAACCTTCCACAGTTTCTCGGTCGTAGCGAAAGTGTTAAGTGCTCCGCCTGGGGAGTATGGTCGCAAGGCTGAAACTCAAAGGAATTGACGGGGGCTCACACAAGCGGTGGAGGATGTGGCTTAATTCGAGGATACGCGAAGAACCTTATCCTGGTCTTGACATGTTTAGGAATCACGGTGAAAGCCGAGAGTGCCCTTCGGGGAGCCTTTACACAGGTGCTGCATGGCTGTCGTCAGCTCGTGTCGTGAGATGTCGGGTTAAGTCCCTTAACGAGCGAAACCCCTATCCTTAGTTGCCAGCGCGTAATGGCGGGGACTCTAAGGAGACTGCCGGTGACAAACCGGAGGAAGGTGGGGATGACGTCAAGTCATCATGGCCTTTATGTTCAGGGCTGCACACGTCATACAATGCAACATACA
>JABJJO010000151.1 GCA_018660825.1 Planctomycetaceae bacterium
ACTTGGCCTTGGTAATTCCATTGAACGAGCAATCTTTATCGGGTGCGTTCACACTCGACCAGAAGATCGCGGACAAGGTTTTGTGCCCCAGTTATTTGAGTTTGTAGAAAATGCGGAACAACAGGCGGGCGTTAAATGGAGCTTGTTGTTCTCGGATATCTCGGCGGGCTACTATGAGCGGCTAGGCTATCAAATCAGCACCGCTCCCAACATTTGTATCAAACCGAACAAGTCCGTTGCGGAAAGCGATTTTTTCGCGTTACGACCATTTGATTGCACCCAATACCTCCAAATACTTTCTAATATTTATCAACAGCACTTCCAGGGAAAGCCTTTTTTTGTTCATCGTAACGACGATCATTGGGACCACATCGTCCAGCAACATAAAGATGACCAGTGGTTTTGGCTATGTAATGACACCGGTGAAACAGTCGGTTATGTATTACTGCAAACTTTTCAAGGGAATACCGTACTCAAGGATTTTGCACTACAAAATCCCACCTCAGAAAAACTCAGACGCTGTCTCGCAACATTAAGTCACTACTGCAACAAGCAACACATCGATGAAATCGTCGGCTGGTTTCCCAAGTTGCCTGATCCGGCAAACAATATGGATTGGTATGATTACGTCGACCGCAAAACCGAAATTACAATGATCAAAACACTTGTACCAAGCGACGACAATGCTACTTCTGAAGAAGTGTTTACAAGCCACTTAGATACAATCCGCCATGTCGACCACGTGTAGTCGCTACAAATAATCGCATTAATCATCGCAGGGGTGTTTTGCTTGTTGGTCTCCAACACCTTAAAATCAAATGTAGTTCAATACCACAATCATTGTTCTTTCCAAGTTTCGAATCAGGAATATCTCATGCGCAGTTTTTTATTAATCCTTGCAACTTTGTTAGCTTCAACACCAACAAACATTATCGCGCAACCTCTTCCCAACACGAAGGCACTGAAACTCGAAGGCGATATCGCATCGCACTTAGTGGATGGCGTAGATCGGTTTTTATTAAAACAACTCGACCACTCCATTACGGCCCGCAGTCGATATTGGAATCGCGACACATCGTCTGCTGCCGCGTACAGTAAATCCGTCGCACCCAATCGAGCCCGACTTGCGGAGATTACCGGCGTCGTCGATTCTCGCGTTGCATTTAACGATCTCGAAGTCATTGGTGGCACATCGAATGGACCAGTGCAAGGAAGTAGCGCCACCTTCGAAGCCATCAAAATTCGCTGGCCTGTCATCCGTAACATCCATGGTGTTGGATTAATGCTAAAACCGACAAAACCAAATGGCAAATATGTAATCGCCGTTCCCGATGCTGATCACACCCCTGAAATGATTTCTGGGTTAGCTCCAGGGCTTGCTGTTTCACAACAATACGCACGACATCTTGCCGAAAATGGTTTCACGGTTTTAGTACCCACATTGATCAGCCGAGAGTATGCTGCACGAAATGGCCGCGCTAAGATGACGAGCCGCGAATTTTTATACCGCAGCTCTTTCATCCTAGGGCGACACTTAATCGGCTATGAAGTTCAGAAAATACTCGCATTGGTAGATTGGTGTAGTTCTCGAAACAATGATGACGTAAGCATTGGGGTAATTGGTTGGGGTGAAGGAGGTTTGTTAACACTGTACAGCACCGCCCTCGACGAGCGCATCGATGCGGCCTGTGTCAGCGGGTATTTTAATTCGCGGCAAACCATGTGGTCCGAGCCAATTTCCCGTAACGTATATGCGTTGCTCGACCAGTTTGGCGATGCTGAATTAGCAACACTCATTGCACCACGAAAACTAGTAATCGAAGCTGCCGCTGGTCCAGAATTCGAATTAGCCGGCGGTGGTGGAGCTCCTGCAAAGTTAGCTTCACCAGCTCTTGGCATGGTCCAAGCTGAAATGGCACGCGCCATTGAACTTATCGACACACCAGATTTGTCACCGTTTAATCTAATCATCACAAAGGATGGTCAAGGTGATTTTGGTAGTCAAAACTCACTAAAACAGTTTGCCAAAGACCTCGGCCAAACTGCGGATTGGTCGGCGGAGTCTGTTGAGTTAAGAAGGTCGGACAATCAAATCGATGCTAAGCAACGCGAAGCAGCGCAAATGCGTGAAATTGATCAACATAACCAATGGCTACTATCGGAAAGCCATTTTGTACGAAAAGACTTTATGAATAAACTCGACACAAGTTCCGTCGCAGCCTATGAAAAGTCCGCGGAGTGGTATCGAGATTATTTTCGTGAAGAAACAATCGGTCATTTTGAACTCGACTTTTTACCACAAAACGCACGATCACGTTTAATTGAAAAAAACGATAAGTGGTCGCGTTATGAAGTTGTACTTGATGTATTTGACGATGTGATCGCATACGGATTATTGACTCTGCCAACTGGCATTGAAGCGGACGAACAACGACCGGTTGTCGTTTGCCAGCACGGCCTAGAGGGTCGCCCGCAGGATGTTATCGGAGAACAAAGTCATCAGTACTATTCTGGATTTGCCACAGCCTTGGCCGAACGCGGCTTCATTACTTTTGCACCACAAAACCTTTATATTTTCACAGATCGATTTCGGACTTTACAACGAAAAAGCTATCCACTGCGCAAGACGTTGTTTTCAACGATTGTGCCACAACATCAACAAATCGTGAATTGGCTGAAGACACTTGATCAAGTCGATTCCAAACGTATCGCTTTCTATGGTTTGTCCTATGGCGGTAAGAGTGCCATGCGAATTCCGCCACTCGTGACTGACTATTGCCTGAGTATTTGTTCGGCAGATTTTAATGAATGGGTCTTTAAAAACGCGACCACGCAGTATAACTTCAGTTATATGTGGACGGGCGAATATGAAATCTTTGAATGGAATTTGGGCGGTACGTTTAACTACGCCGAGATGGCATTCTTGATTGCACCGCGTCCGTTCATGGTGGAACGAGGACATTTTGATGGCGTTGGTGAAGATCATTGGGTCGGTTACGAATTTGCCCGTGTGCAACATATGTACCAAGCTAAACTAAAACTCAAAGACACAACCGAAATCGAATGGTTCGACGGCCCGCACAAGATTAATGGCGTTGGCACCTATCGGTTCTTGCACAAGCATTTAGATTGGCCTGAACCACAAATTAAATAAATAAACCACATTAATAGACACATATTTTTAATCAGTAACTGGAGCCCACAATGAAAACCAAAACCCTATTCGTGACCATGATGTTACTTATTGTACTGCCTAGCATTGCCCTTGAAGCCCAAGACAAAAAAGAGTGGATCTCACCGGAAGCGGCGGCCAAGGTAGTTGATTTCCAACTGCAGGGTGAGTATCTCGGAACATTTAAGGATGAGTCTGGGACCGAAATTAGTGGCGGACTGCAGTTAATCGCACTCGGCGGTGGTAAGTTTCGTGGCGTATCCTACTTAGGTGGATTGCCTGGAGCTGGGTGGCAGCGTGGAGACAAGAGCGAATCAAAGGATGGAAATCTAAATGAGCAAGGTCAAATAGTATTCAAAATAGAGGACGGCGAAGTAACTGCCACTCTTAAAGATGGAAAGTTGACGATCACCGCTGATGGTGAATCGATTGAAATGAAAAAGGTGGCACGTAAAAGTCCAACCATGGGCAAAGCAGCACCTAAGGGTGCGATCGTACTATTCGACGGCACAAAAGACGCAGCCAAAAACAACTTCCAACGTGGCCAAATCGTAATGGAGAATCTACTGCGTCACGATGTAGAAACCAATGCCAAATTTGGTGACCATCAATTGCACTTGGAATTCCGTCTACCATTCATGCCTTATGCTCGAGGGCAAGGTAGAGGCAATAGTGGTATGTACGTGCAAGGTCGATACGAATGTCAAATTTTAGATTCGTTTGGGCTCGATGGTGCCAACAATGAATGTGGCGGTATCTATCAAATTGCTAAACCCAACGTCAACATGTGTCTGCCTCCACTAGTTTGGCAAACGTACGATGTTGATTTTACTGCGGCTCGCTATGATGACGCTGGTAAAAAGGTCAAGAACGCACGAGTTACGATTTCCCACAACGGTGTCAAAATTCACGACGATCTGGAACTGCCCAACGGTACGCCAGGCAAGCACCCAGAAGGTCCTGGTCCCGATATCCTGTACCTACAAGGCCACGGCAATCCTGTTGTGTTTCGGAATATTTGGGTCGTCAATAAATAGCCTTCAATCCTGAGTGCATTCATCGCACCAAAATGCAGAATCAAAGCAACGGCGCATCTTAAATTCTTTGAGTTTCGGATGCACCTGTTCCCAAGCGATAACTCGGTTAACAATCCAGTCATAGGTATGCGCATCATCAAAGTGCTCGCAGGCTTTAAACTCGATTCCTAATGCCATCAGTCGCCGCGTAATTTCTACCAATTTTACTTGCAGTTGCTCGGTCGACATATCCTCGATTTTTGGGGTTTGAATCGGAGGTTCTATCAATTCATAGACCGGTATGTTATTCGCTTTTTGAGATATTTCACCCATAAACTCCACCAAGCGAGGGGTCTTCTCATCTTCCACTCGATGCAGCATTGTCTGCACCTGAAAATTTTCCATATTGGTTAGGTCTTCATTACTGGGCATACATAGCGACAGTAGATATTCCCCTCGGTGATCTTCCGAGTCGCCAAATGCTCTCGCTTGATGCAGTTGCCTGACCACTTTTTTCTGTATCTTTCCGGAAACATTAGTGGCTGTCGGGTAATCGCCAACCTGAGGAGTGTTCGCGACGGCGGGTATGCCGTTAGACTGTGCGGCGGCATTTTCCCACGTGACATCCATCTCGCAATCGCTAATAGTAATGTCGATCAGTCCATCTTCACTTTCCCAAACGAGTTGCATTCGACCGCGGTATCCGTTGGTGCGACGCACTCGGACTTCTTGCGAATCGAAATCAGCGGGCACGATGTCCGCCAAGCCTAAAGTGATCAATTGCCCTGTTTGCAAAGACCCCAGTAAATCGACAATTGCCGGCGAGGCGTACTTTGGTTTTTCGTCAACATCTGGCAACTCAATTGCTCCGCTATGGGCAAATTTCATTTGGCAACCGATCAGTGCTTGGACTTCGATTGAATCCAATTCGAAACGAATCATTGCTGTGTCGCCGGCAAGCTTCAACCAACCGTCTACCGAATTTGCCGAGGTTACATTCAATTCGCCACATTCAATCAACTCGCCTAGATAATAAATCATGGTCCATGTTTCCTTTTAAGAAAAATGGAAGCAGCGATGTGAGAAGTGTTTTCTATTGTTACAAAATGTTAACTCTAAGCAAGAGTAACACTGACAGCCCAATGACAAGGTAGCAGCAGCGGGTTGCTACTCATCCACCGCGGGCAATAAGCGGATGTTGCGAACTTCTGCTGAGGTGTTCCAAGCAGCGATACCAAACGGACGCACTGGTTCCTGTTCCCACCAAATATCAAATTTGTGCTCTGCGACTTCTATGTTTGCGAACTCCTCTCCATCAATCCAAGCAATCACCCGTTGCTCTGTTACCCGCAAGCGAATCGTGTACCATTGGTTATCCTTCACTTCTAAGTATCGAGTCGTATCATTTTCGACCGCGGCCATTGTGTCAATATTTGAAAGCCCCACAACGCCGCCGCCCCAGCCACCTACAATAAACGAACAATAATTTTTCTGAATCGGAAAAGTAACGCCGCAAAAGAAATCGTTGCCCTCTGTCCGCCGGGCCTCAAACACGACTTCATAGTTAATCCGCGGGAAAGCTCGCGACACTGTGATGCCAGCTGCCGGTTTCCCTTTACCAATCTGAATCACACCATCTACTACCGCCACAGTACCGTGGTTTTTGAAATCGTTTTCCTCAATCACTTTCCAGCCTGCAAGCGATTGGCGATCGAACAAAGATCGTTCCCCGCCCACAACCGAAGCTCGCGTTAATTCTGTCCAGTGCGTCAAGCCAAAATAACCTCGCTGCGAAACTCGCTCTCCCTTTACCCAACGTGCCGACTCATCCGTGATTGTCTCCACCGCGCCCTGTAAATTATTGTTCTCTAATCTCAACGCCAACCGCAAATAATGCGCCACGCGTGACGTATCTGATGTTTGCAAGTCGCCAGCAAACTCGCCCGTAAAAACGCCATTGTCAAACCGCGCATGCGCAACGAGGGTTATAAATTGATCCCCCAATTTCACGCGTACAGTTCCATCTTTGGCAATCCACAAAAACAACTGCCGCTGGCCTTCATAGGTCTCAATGCTGCCACGCCACGTTCCTGTTAGTTCTGCGGAAGGCTTCAACTTTGGCGGCAGATTGCGACGCCGAGGCAACAACACATTGGGAGGATCAAATTTATAATCTTCAAGCAATACACTTAAAATTTTCTTGACGGTTTTATGTGGTAATGAACTTGATGTATTACACAAACAAATAACGGCGATGCCGTGTTCCGGAACCAGCGTTAATCGGGTGGCAACTCCTGGCATCCCCCCTGTGTGACTAACGGTTTTATATCCTGAATCGTTCTCGTTGGTGGCCCAACCCATCCCATATCCGACTCCGGGACGGATGGAATTGGTTGGAGCGTGTAACCGTTGAACCGCCGCCGCGTTAAAAATCTCCGTTTGCCCTTTGCGAACATGACCAAGATTAAACAAGGCAAACATCGCGAGGTCATGCGCAGAACTGTAAACAGCGGATGCCCCATCGTGATCAAAACCATACGGTACAACAGCCTTACCTTGCCGATCATATCTCACTGCAGCTTCGTCAACCCGCTCAGCAGGTAAACCCACATATGTATTGGTCATCACCAGAGGTTCAAAAACATCTTCCCGCATAAATTGGGCATACGGTTTTCCACTATGACGGCTGATCAAATAATCTAATATCCCATAGCCCAAGTTGCAGTACTTGTACCCCGCCCCTGGTTTTGACACCGCAATACCGTAATGACGAATCGTGTCATCGCGACTCGGTATCGCATAGTCGTCATCTTGATAATAAAACTGAAAATGCAATCCCATGCCTGACGAATGGTTCAATAAACTATTCACACTCACATCAGCGGCATCGCCAACTTTTGCTCGGATCTTGACCGCACCTAAATACTCATTCACCGCTCGATCGATTTCCAGTTTGCCACGTTGGTCCAACAGCATAATTCCTGTCGCCGTAATCGGTTTAGAAATTGATGCCAGGGAAAACAATGTATGCTCCGTTGCCTTCGTCTGTTTATCGGTATCAGCCAGACCAAACCCACGTTCCAAGATAATGTGGCCATCTTGGACAACAGCAATGGCCAATGCTGGGTCGCCCGTCACTTTCATCTGACGTTCGATCCACGCAGTTGCTTCTTTCAAGTTCGCCGTATCAGGTTTTTTTGCCAAGGACGTCATGGTCATTACCACCAGCAAAACAAACGTCAGTACCAATCGCTTCATAATCCACTCTCCCTCAATAACTATCGTGCGTGCATCCGCGATTCAATCCAAATCTTATCATAAACGACCGGCATCCCCAAAAAGCACTGTGGGGGGGGATTGTTAATTAGCTATCATCCTAGATTAAATTACTTTGCCCTTCAGCCTCGGCAACTCAATCTAGAAAATCACCTTTAGCCAAACGCTCGGGCACATATTCTTGTGTCACATAGCTAATATCTTTAGAAATCAATGATTCGACTTCCAGCTTAAATCCATTGCTAAGCATTTTTTGGATTTCTTTTTGCCAGCGTTTTTTCTTCTCAAACCACGGGTACTTCGCAATTTGATTCGCGCGCTTAATATCATTTTCACTAAGTTTAATCGTCACGCTTGGATTAAGATCGCACAATTCAAAATCACGACTGCGCATACCAATATATTTCGCTTTAGGAATAGCCATCCGATTAGATTCGTAGGCCAAATTAATGGAACCCTGCTTCATTACGCTGTAGATGTAATATCCCCACGGATCGTTATCAAGCAAACAAAACACGGGCAACTTCAGTTCATTGTGCATCCGATGCAACAGTCGCCGCACGCCTCGTGGAGGCTGTCCGTTGCCATGTGTCAAAATGCAATTGTGTTCTTTCCAAAACTTGTCTTCGTTGAATCTTCGCCAGACTGTATCTTTTTCAACATGTAAGATGAAGTCCGCAGTACACTCCACAAACTGCATAATCTCTGGTTCGACAATCGAAGGAATCGCATAACCCCCAGAACCCATGCGTGCGCAATTAATTTCATCACCATTATCCACAAGCGTAATATTACCTACCATAGATCCACGATTAGACGCATAAACGTGTAATTCTTCTCGCAGCGCGTTGAGCGTCACTTCGACATCCTCAATGACCGGATCACAATCAGCTTGGTCATCAAACGTCTCTTCGCGTGTACCTTCGATCGTATGCTTCAGTAAATAATACATGCCACGAATACTGGTTGTTTTCCCTTGCTCGATTAGTTCCTTACAGCCTCGCCCGACAAGCATCGTTTGCATATAGGTTCTAGCTTGCGACAGATTAAAAAGTTCGCGGCGATTTTTAGCCGATCCCATTTCAATAATCTTCCGGCTCTGGTTAAACTTTACATTCGACAGGCTACGTGACGGAACTTCGAGATGTGGTGCCCGGCCACGATTCGCTGACTTCATCACACCATCTGCCATGCCTACCAAAGACGCTAATGTCTTGCGGTCTTTCGCTGTCATCTTTGCCTTGCGAGCAGCTTGGGCGGGAGTTCGTTTTTTCTTTGCCATCGTGACTTTCCACTAAATCAATCTGTATTAACCTTCCGCGGAGAATATAAACCTGCTACTTAAAATAGCTTCTTCTGCGGATCTGCTTTTTCTAGATGTGTAATCAAATTTTGTTCGTGATCGGCATCAACAATCAAAACATTGTCACCATAATCTACTTCGCTTTCTTCCGTGATTTTTTTACCGCTTTTATCTAATTTAGTATCCGCTTCTTTTGTGACTCGCTTAGCCACTCGATGTAAATTACTCAATAAATCTTCGCGATCACATCCGTTTAATTCCGAAACTGCAGTTGCCACTTCGCCAAGGTACCGCAGGAAGACACTGCGGCGTTCGCCTTCCTGTTTTACTTTTTTACGTCGCCGCAGGAATATGCCCAGCTTCCGCCCGACTGCCTGCAGCCCCAATCGCATCTCTTTTTGAATCTCATCGTACGATGCAATCGCTTCCTTGGACTCGCTCGTAAAAGGCACCCACACGCTCGCCATGTGGACCATCAACCGCACCGGACCGCTAGGTAAACTGCCACGGGATTGCGTCAATCCATAACTGCGCCAATTGGTTTGCATAATGGTCTGTGTAATCGCACAGTCGCGGGTCTTGAATTGCAATGGAACTCGATTCGCATATCGCATCACCTGCATCGATTGACCGTCAGACACATTGACGTTTCGCATGCAATGATGCAATCGTTCTCGATCACTCAAATCTAATTTTCCGGGAGATTGACGACTGCCAAATTCACCCGCTTTCATTATTTTATCCGCCGAATCGGAACCTAAGCCATCGAACGTATTCATCATAAATTGACGCAAGGTTCGAGTGTCCGTTTCTTCCAGTAACCGCTCCAGCAATTCCATGGAAACCTTTTGGACGGAGTTTACTCCGCCGTATGCCAAGGCAACTTCTATTTGAAATGGATTGCCACGGTAAACTGCTGGCGGCCGAGTCGCCGCAACATAAAACTCCCCTGGCACCACTCGATGCAATCCCCGCAATAATAAATCTTCACCGATGGGTGAAATACAATCCGTGCTGGGGTTCTTAATTTTGGTGACTTGAATTGCTTTGTAAATCGCATCTGCTTGCGAACGTTCAATTTTTTTTACGCCGGATCGAGTGGACACTCCCGCCGCTTCACAGATCCGCCGCGCAACCGCTGGACTCACTCTTGAAAACGACCCGGTCAAAAACTGGCTAATCGTGCCCTCTTTTTGCTCTTTGAGCATCGTCATTAGACGGCCAAGTTCAACGCCATAGGGATGCGGCTTGATTTCCTTGGGCTCCGGCGGTAACTCTGTCGTACTACGACGATACGTATGCAACGTTCCCTCAGGATCATTAAAATGCAAAGTCACGTGTGGATTGGCAATTGCGGTTTGTTCTAGGTATTCATCGACACTTCCACGGCCTTTTTGATATTTTCCTTCGATCTCAATAGTCACTCGCGTCCCACTGCGTATTTCTTTCGGCTCCGCATCCTCTTCGTAAATTGGATAGTGGCTCTCCCAATCGATTTTATGTTTGAGAAACTTTGCTCGTCCCTTTTCCCCAGGCGGTATATCTAAACCATCGCCACGACCATTGAGAATCTGCGGGTTGTTGGTCTTGGTGTCAATTTGCAATTCATAGTAATGGGCCGGTTTACGAATCGAAATTTTGGAGACAATTTTGACAGGCTTCCCTGTCGTTAACATGCCGTACATCCCAGCAGCACTAATTCCGATTCCTTGTTGTCCACGACTCATGCGTAACCGGTGGAACTTGGAGCCGTAAAGCAATTTTCCAAAAATCAAAGGGATCTGGCGTTTGAGAATCCCAGGTCCATTGTCTTGAATCGCGATCTTAAAACGATCCGGCTCGGTCTGTTCGATATTAACCCAAATCTCAGGGATGATGCCTGCTTCTTCGCAAGCATCTAATGAGTTGTCAACAGCTTCCTTGACCGTCGTTAGTAACGAACGCCGCGGATTATCAAAACCCAACAAGTGACGGTTCTTGGCAAAGAACTCACTAACAGAAATTGACCGCTGTTTCGCGGCCATGGACTGAGCGGTACTACGACGCTTGGTGCGCTTTTTACCACTCGCTTGCACTTGACTAGCCAACTCGCCTGCACTCCTTTTGCAAGATAGGGAATCCGTTCCATGTATTACTCTGCTTGAAGCAGTGTTAAAGTCTGACGATTATAAGGGTTAATCCGGATTTACAACAGTTGACTTTCACCGAACTGCCACAAGCTGGTGTAATATCGCAAAAATACCCCACAAAAATTTACCCCTACAAGCGGAAAAAACCGATTTATTGTATTGAGTAGTTGCGTGTGTGTAATCAATATAGAAACAAGTAATGATTCTGCTCGCTAGTCACTGAAACAATTTTAATTGGCTAACAGCAGGAAAGAGGAGTTTGTTATGGTTCGTAGTAAATTAATGAATTGCGTTGTTGTCGTCGTATTGATCGGATCGATCGGATCGATCGCCCTAGAAGTTCAAGCGATTGGACCAAAGATCAAATATGCACCCAAAAAGGTGACCCAGAATCCGCAAGAACCTAGTGTTTTACACCAAGTTCCAGCGTCTCGCCACGCAACCCGCGTAACCCCTACACCCGCTAGACTCTTCTATAACTACTACGCTCCCACCCAAGGTGGCGGAATTCCTGCTGGAATTTACCCAGCACCTCGCCAAGTACCACTAGTTGTGGGGCATACTTACAATACTTACCAGCCACTCATGCCACATGAGTTCATGTACCGCCACAATCGTGCGTACCATCATTACTACAATAATGGAATGGGTTTTACTCGCACGAGCGTCCGTTACCGATAAGCTGGCAAGTCAATATCCGCCAACCCCCCCTTACCTCCATTAGGATTAATTGACATGACCACACACTCGAAATTTATTTGTAGCTTGTTTGTTATCACGATGATTGGCATGTTTGCCACAGTGGACACAGCTCAAGCCAAAAGACGCACCCGTATGAATCAGTGGGAACGCGAACACGCCAATGCAACACCTTGGAATGGCGCTTATCGTCACCAAGCATACAGCACACCACTGGCCGTGATCGTTCCTCCTACCGCAGCGACTTACCGTTCACTCGGCTGGGGCGTTTCCAAAAACGTCGTTTCACCACTGTACCACCAGTTCCAACTTGGTGCACCGCGAACACGCAAAGCTGGTTACGGACCCTTTAAATCCTTACCGATGTACCCGAGCAGCAGCGACCAATTTGGTGCGTACTATATTCGAGGCCCTTGGTAAGGCAATACGAGCTACACGCTAAAAGTGAATTTATCGGTTACATTAAACCGCGGGTAATCATTCTCGATTATTCGCGGTTTAATAATTCCTGAAACTTCTTTGTCCAGGTAGCATTGCCCAACCCACTGGTTGCTTTTAGGTATCGAATGCGTTGGTGCGCTTCCTCACGCTCATCCAAACGAATATATGTTTCAGCTAACGCGAATTTAGCCGCGTACCATTGATCCGTCCGCGGACGATGCCCTACTAACACACGCCGCCACTGAACCAACGCCTCTCGTAAATGCACCTCAGCATGGCTCAACAACAATGCCTCAGCATACCGCTGTTGAATATCCCCTCGTTTCAAATTGCGATTCGCTATTCGAGCATAGAGCTCATATCCACTTTTCGCATTTCCCAACATAATACTCGCGTCTGCCTGCAATAAGTCCCACTGCAACCGGTACTCCACATTCACATCCCCTAACTTTCCCTGTAGTTCTGAAATTGTATCGAGTTGCAACTTTGCAATCTGCTGCTGCACGTTCATCGGCGCCGTCTCCGCTATCGCTGCTAGTTCCTGTAACATCTCCAGCCATCGTTGCGGTGAGCTTTCACCTAACGCTTGTATTAGTTCACCAGCCTGTGCACCTCGACCTTGAGCAACCAATGCGACGATTCGAAGCGTGTTGGCGGCGGCCAACCATTTCCCATCTGGTTTCATCTCACCGTGCGCCGCTAAAGCTAATATCGCCTCAATTTCATCGTACTTAGGTTGAGGCAATCGTAAAGCAAACCGGCCATAAACCAACGCCGCTTGACGAGATACAGGATCCCACAGTTTCAACCATTGCCCGTCATCCGTTGTCATCAACGATTTGCAATAATCAATCACTGCTATCAACGGATGAGGTTGCTGAGCCAACTCCACAGCGTCGTATGCCACCCACTTCTGGTCCCAACACAGTTGCAACTGCTGCAACACGTCAATAAACTGTGGGTGTGTTGTTGTCACTTGAACATATAATGCTAGGGCCTCATCCCATTTGCCTTCTCGTTGTACAAGTGCACCGAGCCAAACACGCGCTTGATCCACCGTAGTACCCGCTGTAAAGAACTGCAGATGTTCCTCGAGCAACTGCCTAAACTGTAATTGCCGCTGGGCATCATCCTTCATCACCGCAGCTATATTACGAATCGCAAGCATATGAATAGTTGCGGCGGGTGGTTGTTTCCGTAGACGCAAGGCTAATGTCACCAAACGGTTGATAAATTCATCGAGGTCGCCTTGCTGCTGTACGACCAATGCTGCTTTATACGACAGTTTCAAAGCAATCTCATCGAACCCACCAGCCAATGCCAAATCTGCTGTTTGATCATATGCCTTCACTGCGTCGGTAAAATTTTCCTTCCGATACAATTCATCGGCGGTCCGTTCTAAAACATCAAGATTGGAAGGCACACCGTGGCTCCCGGCATGTTCTAATAATCGCAATTCCGCTCGGCGACCCCAATACTCGCCATGCTCTTGCTCAATCGCCGTTACGGCTGCAACGGTTAACTCCTCCCAGCGTTTACGCTGCTCTTCACTCTTTTCAACGCTGGCCTGGTGCCACAAGCTAATATATGTATCGAGCCTTGCTAAATCTAATTCCGGTGATGTAACACCACTTACCGAACGTGGGCCTTCGAGCAATAATACGCATTTTTGCAGATCTTGCTGGGCTAACAACAGCCGCACCTGCTCGGACCGCAAACGCAATTGCAATGAAGGTTCGAGAGTGCTCTTTTGCAATAACTCCAGTAATCCAACCGCTGCGGGCCATTGTCCCAGTTCACGATGGCAGCCGATGAGCCCAATTTGAATATCAACGACCAAGCTATCCTCAGCCGCCAATTGTGACAACGGTTTTTTCAACGCCGATATGGCCCGCTGCATTGCCGCTACGCGATCACCACTGCCACGGGGATAAGTCACTGCTTGGTTGCGATACACGCTTCCCAGATAAAAGGACAACCGTTGTTTGATCGAGATTAATTCCTGCTGGGAGAGCGCTTCGTCCGTCGCTGTACTCGTCGCCATCGTGAGCTGCACATCCACTTCTTGTACAAGCTCGTTGAGTTCTTTAGCAGCCACTCGCAACTTGTCGCGAGCTCCTTGCATTTCCGTCGTTGGATTACGTGCCACAACAGCTTCGAGCCTGAGAAACTCTCCCTGCTTTGCTAGGGCTAGTGCTGCTTGCGTCGCCACAGGGATCGTAAATGATTTTGCTTGTACCGCATGAGCGGTTATATATCGGGTGGCCGTATCAACCGCTCGATTCCACACGACTACCCGCTGGTCTACCGGTAAATTCAATGCTTCTTGTGCCATGGTACGGACCATCTCCACGGTCCATTGCATACGCTCGCGAGGCGTCAGATCCTCGCGACCAAGCTGATTACGGCAATGGTACTCAGCAATTTCAAACAAACCCCGTTTCCGTAAGCCACTTAATAGCTGGGTTTCCTCACCGGGGCCCGCGCAGACTTGGCCACTTAGCACAATGCTGAGTAAAAGAATCGCCAAACTGCTCTTACGAATCAGAAACAACCAAACACTCCTTAAAGCTTTCTCATATCTAATTTCAATGCCCATTGCCTATTGGACAATCGCAAACTGAATCTTGTCAAAACCCGCGATTCTGGAAATGTCATATACGTCGATAACATCACCCACTGGAACTTCTTCATCTGGATGTAAAATCACAGGCGCGTCTGCCTTAATGTCAGCCACTAACTGCAAACGTTGTTTAACTTCATCCAAACTTAGAACATCTTGTCCATTGACTTGCCACACGACATGATCATCTTGCCACAAGATTCTCACGATAACATCCTCAAATTCCGCTTCCGGCGGTGGGGCCTGACTATCAATAACCGCTGCGTTACCTAGTTGCTGACTAAGAGAGCTAGGCAGTAAATATTCCACCGCATGAAAACTCGCGGTCCACACAAAAAAGACAAGTAGTAAAAAAACGACATCGATCATAGGTGTCATCTTGATTTCAAGTTCACCTTGATCGCGGTGAAATACAGAGGGTCTTCTCATTGGGAACCCTCCGCTGCCTGATAGACGGCAAAGGTGACGTTCCAAATACCGACCTTGGCACATGCCAACATGATCGGATGGACTTTCGCAAACGCAATATTACGGTCGCTGCGAATTCGCACCTCCACCGCGCGACCTTCTTTGCGGATGCGGTTGCCTAATTGCTGTTGCAGTTGTTCGGCGGTCACTTGCCGTCCAGCCAACATAAACTCACCAAACTCGGTAACATTAATCACAATACGCGGTGCCGTGGACACTTCGACTTGTTCACCAGAACTTGCTTCCGGCAAATCCAATTCCAATTGCGTTTCTTGCCTAGCGAGGTGGCTCGATACCAAGAAAAAAATAATCAGCAAGAACACGACATCAATCATCGGAGTCATATTGAATCCGGTCTCCTTAGATCGAGCGTATACTGGCGTCTTCATAATGGTTTTGCTTAACGACTAAAGTTTACGATAATGAGCTATTATTGAGCTAAATTTGGGGAGTTTTCTGACTGAACCGGCGGGGCGGTTGGTGCTAAACGTTGTTTACCTCGTGATCGCGCGGCACGTTTGACTGGCGACATGGTGTGTTGAGCGACATACGATGCTTCCGCAACCAAGTGGTCAACCCGATTACGAAAAATAGCGAATGCTCCAAGCGACGGAATCGCCACAATCAAACCACCCACCGTAGTCACCAATGCTTGATATATTCCTTCCGCCAAATCTCCAGCACCGGCGCCACCTTGAGTTGCCGCCACTTGCTGAAATGCAAAGATCATACCGGTCACCGTTCCTAGCAGCCCAACCATGGGTGCAATATTACCAATCACTGATAGGTATTCGATCTTGCGAAACAACCTCGCTGATTGTTCAGCCATCGCATCTTCCATCGCTTTTTCAACCGCCGACCAACCACCCTCAAGTTCGCCCAGCCCATGACTAATAACAAAACTAAGAAAACAGGGAGTTTCGCGACATACCGTATCTGCTTCGCGGTATTTACCACTGCTCAGCAATTCACGCAATTGCACTCCTAAGTCAACCGGCATGATCTCCGATGCTCGCAATGTCAGGACATGATCGACCACGAGATACACTGCGGTCAGCGACAATCCGAGCAACAATATCAAGATTGCCATTCCGGTGAGTCCGCCGGAAAACACAATATCCATTAAACCCTTGGCCGCTGGCTCACTGGCACCCGGGGCGGGGTCTTGAGCAACGGTAGACATGCCAAACATCAGAACACCAAGTAGGCCGGTGGCCGCAGTCAGTGTAAACCAATTGAAGCGTTTCAAAATCTCTCTCCTTATAATTACTTCTCGCTGTCAGCTTTTAGGTCAAGCTGTAACTGTTGAAGTTGTTTGATCAAGCGACTTGTTTGTGTCGCTGCAATAGTGGATTGATATTCATTTTGTAATTCCCGACAAAGGGTAATGGCCTGAGTCGGTTTTTCGAGTTGTCGCAGTGCTTTAATCGCAGCCAACAATGATTCAGCGTTTAATTGATGCCCGTGCGGATGCAAAATAACAACTCGCATCCAAGTCAACACAGCCAACGCAGATTCACCTTGCTGCTGTTGAAGTTGCCCCAGTACATAATAGGGACCCGCTTGATAGACTAACGGTAAACGGTTAATCACATTTTGCCATTTCTCGAGATCCGCTTTTAATGCTACCGGAAGTTTGGTCCGCCAAAGCTGGGCTGTCGCCAAAATTGCAATTCGTGTATTCGTGTTTAGTTCCAATTGCGTTAGTGTACTGACCGCTCGTGCTCTTAAAGGTGAGGCAAGTAACCAGCTCGCTCCAATCAAACGGTCATTTAGATCTGGACTATCAAGGAGTGCCACTGCCTGACCCTGCATAGCTGGCGAAAGAATCAAGGTGTGCCAGACAATGGGGATCACGTCTATGTAGGGTGTCGCAGGGTTCGTTTTTCGTAATACTTCAGTGTAAAACCGCGCCGCGGCAGACCATTCTCCTTGAGCTCGCAAGCACCACAGAATACGCGCCTGAATTCGTTCCTTGATCCAAGCTCGCGTCTCCACAGTATAGGCTTGCCGAAATCCCTTTTCCGCTCGGTCATATTGTTTTTCATGAAATAAATCCTCTGCTTCCTGATACTCCGGCCTCCAAGCCGTAACCATAGTGACGATACGATCGGATTCTATTTGCCTTACGCCGCCCGAGGGCAATTTGATGGACAAAGCGACATTTGTATATTCGATAATATGACCCGACACTTTGAGTTGATTCGCTCGATTTGCGTCCCAGACAATTACTAGGTCGGATTTATTTTGCGCAGCAGCCAGCAATGGCAGGGACAGCATTAGCACGCTGCAAACATAACGACCATAGTAATGAAGATTGCGAAACATATAGAATTCCATGTATCGGGTCACACCGAGGCAAAGGTTAACGTATGGGCGCTATTTCCCTCAAGTCGACATAAGCGTATTGCCCACCATTTTCACGTGCTAATTGTCGCAGAAAGTTCTGCTGTCCCGTTCGGCGACCAACACCAAATTGAATTGTATTAATAGAAGCACGTACGGAGGTGTTTTTTCGTGAAATCCGATTAAGTTCACTGGTTGTCAACTGAGGTTCATCAGCATCGGTTAGAAAGAAAATAACATCCGGATTCATATTTAGGGCTAGATCCAGTGCAGCGATGTGGTTTGTGCGGCCATCCGGTTGAATCTGTTGCACAAAGTGCATCGCATATTCTCGGTTTTCCAGCGTGCCATAGAGCAACTTGGGCGAGGCGGGAGAAAGCGGATTTAGTGCGACCGGCTGCTCGTTATAGAAAATCACTTGGAACTGATGATTCTCTTGCAAGTCCTGTACACTTAACAACAGTTGTTGCTTGGCCGCCTCCATCGGACGACCTCCATAGCCCGACATCGAGCCCGAACGGTCAAATACATAGATAAAGCGTGAACCCGTACCTTTCGTTCCGAACACACCCGTCTGCACCGCTCCAAATTCGCCATCTTTCTGAGTCCGGCTACCGGTTAGATCATCCAAGGAAGGCAATTCCACCTCACCGTCTCCACTGCCAGCTAAACCAGACAACTGCACATTGGGCAACCCGCCTAGCAAATCAACATCGGCTCCCTGAGAGTCTCGGCTTTTGGCCGTGCTGTTTTTAAGTAACGGTTGTGCTGCGGTGGTTGGCTGCTGCGTCTCTGTTTTTTGGTTGTTCGCTGGCGCCTCTTGAAAATATTCAGGCTTGTCACCGATTTGTTCGACTAAAACAATACCACCCGACCGCACCTCTTCCTGGGCCGCACCATGAAATGTCGACGAGGTAAATATTAGTAGCGCGCATACAATAAGTACAGCGTGGAGAACAAGGCTCCCCAACATTGCCGACTGGTTCGTTGATTGGTAATAAAAAAGATCATCCGTCGACGAGAGATGTTCCATAAAATCGTGTTGGCTATTACCCACTGGTCCGCGAATCGGAATTGAATCCACGTTCGACATATCTGAATTGTCCATTGGGTTTTCAACACTCATTCATAGCCATTCATAATTATTGCCAAACATTGTCGTCATTTGCCCGCCGCTGGTGGATTCGTGCCCCGTTTTACGCTTGAACGGGTACCCATAACGGATGCCTATCCACATAATATATATTCATTAAAACATAAACTATTATAAATGCACATTGGCTTATGGAAATCATTACACATCCACATCCGACGCTGAGTTACAAATCGAAAACAATTCAACGGATCAATTCTGAACTGCGGGACATCGTTGCCGAAATGTTTGAATTGATGTATGCGGCCAAAGGTGTGGGGCTAGCTGCCAATCAAGTCAACCTGCCCTTGCGACTGTTTGTAGTCAACACTTCATCTGATGCCGAAGAAGGCGAAGAACTCGTATTCATTAACCCCGTGCTCAGCAAAGGGAAGGGCAGCGAGATCGAAGACGAAGGATGTTTAAGTCTGCCAAACGTTTATGGTCCAGTAAACCGCTCGCGCACAATCCATGTCGAAGCATTTGGAATGCAAGGTAATACAATCAGTGCGGATCTCGATGGCTTGCTTGCTCGCGTCGTGCAACACGAAACGGATCACTTAGATGGAATCATGTTCCTCGACCGCATGAATCCGCTCAGCTTAAAAGCATTGGAAGCTGATTTACAAGAATTTGAGTTAGAGTTTACTAGTCGGCGGCAGGGTGACATCATTGAGAGTGACGAAGTGATCTATGCAAAGTTGGCAACGTGGGAAGATAAATTCTGCACGCAGAGCGTCTGATCCCCCACGAGGCCATTTGGCAACCAATTGTAAATATGAGAGGGAGGTCATATATGCGTATTATTGTTATGGGAACCGGTCCCTTCGCTGTTCCAATGCTTGAGGCAATATTAGCAGACGGCCATGACGTCCCCGTCGTAGTGACTCGCCCATTGCCCCCGGCACGAGGCCGCAAAAAACCTCCAGTCAATCCACTACGCGAAGCGGCAAATCAACATGGTCTAACATTGCTTGACCCTGCGGATGTGAATACAGCAGACGTCGTTGCTGAACTAGCTAATTTGCAGGCTGACCTATTAGTTGTCTGTGATTTTGGTCAGATTCTCAGTCCCGCAGCACTGGGAGTCACACCACTTGGTGGAATTAATCTACATGGGTCACTGTTGCCAAAATATCGTGGCGCGGCGCCAGTGCAATGGGCCATCATTAACGGTGATGCCACCACTGGTGTAACGGTCATCCACATGACACCCAAATTAGATGGCGGCCCGGCGCTGTGCCAATTAGAAGTTACCATCAATGCCGCCGAAACAGCAGAAGAACTTGAACATCGACTGGCCGCACTCGGAGCACCCGCTGTTATCGACGCCATTGAAATTTTAGCTAAGTGGGATCAAATATCAACAATTGGTACACGACAAGACAAACAATTGGTCACGCAAGCCCCCCGACTTCACAAACAACTTGGCAACATTCTCTGGAATAAACCGGCCGCAACCATCATCAACTTGCATCGTGGCCTGCAGCCGTGGCCCGGGTGCTTTACACAATGGCAACGAGAATCTGGTAAGCCGCTGAGACTTATCATTACGGAAATGACGCTCGCCGAAGATTTGACTGCACATGTCGATGTTGGACCTGGCACGGTCGTTGCCAATCCAGCCGACGACAACGGAGAAGATCTTTGTATTGCCACGGGAGAGGGATGTGTCCGCATTAGTCGCATCCAACCCGCCGGAAAACGAGTGATGGAAATTGACGAATTTCTCCGTGGCTACCAGCTAAAACCCGGTGCACGGTTGGGTTAATCGCACGACGCTAGGTCAATACAACCGCTAAATTATCTCGGTGGATAACTTCATCATAGGGACAATAGCCTAAGATTTGCTGAAATGCTGTGCTCTGTTGGCCCTGTATTTTTGCGATCTCAATAGAATCGTAGTTCGTCAATCCACGTGCCAATTCAAGACCTTCGTCATTGCAAATCGAAATTACATCACCTTTAGCAAACTCACCGCGGAATCCAACAATCCCAATCGCCAGTAAACTCTTACCCTCAGTTTCAATCGCCGCACACGCACCAGCGTCGAGCACAATGGTCCCTTGAGACTGAGCAGAAAATCGCAGCCAGCGTTTCCAAGGGCTTAATGTTTTACCTTCGGCCAAGAATAAGGTACCAAGCGATTCACCCGCTAGGATGCGAGTAATAACATTTTGCTCATGGCCATTGGCAAGCACCACATTTTCTCCTGCTGACGTCACCATCTTGACCGCCTGCAACTTGCTATTCATGCCGCCTCGGCTCAACGCATTACTCCTATCCTCTACATAACTGAGGATTGTATCATCGACTGCTACCACCGTCTCGAGAATTTCTGTTTCCTCACCATTGGGTGAACCCGCATAGAGCCCATCGACGTTTGACAGAATTATCAGCAACTGAGCTCCGAGCAGATTCGTAACCAACGCTGCTAAGCGATCGTTATCGCCGAACGTTGTTTGTAGTTCTTCAACCGCCACTGTATCGTTTTCGTTCACAATGGGAATGATCTTTAGATTTAACAACTCTAACAGCGTATTGCGAACATTCAAATAACTCGCTCGATCGTCTAGTTCTGTTGCGGTTAACAACACTTGAGCCGCGATTTGCTGGTGCGTTTGAAACTGCTGCTGATAAGCTTGCATCAGATCGATTTGGCCGACGGCAGCCACTGCTTGCAACACAGCAAGATCCGCTGGTCGCATGTCCAATTGCAAACGATTCATTCCGGCAGCGACAGCACCCGAGCTAACGAGAACAACTTTTTTTGACTGCGCGGCGAGCTGACTCAACTGTGAAGCCAAACTAGCAATGCGTTGCGAATCCAGTCGGCCCTGCTCATCCGTTAAGACGCGGGTACCCACTTTGACAACAATCTTGTCAGCAGTCGCAGTTATTTCTTGTCGGACAATGTCATTCATAATTTCATCTGTGGTTATGCGGGGTTCTAACAGGAACAAAGTCACTCAAGCAAATCAACGGGCACCAAAAGCAATGCTTGCTTACAGCGTTTGTCCCGTCCAACGCTGAAACGCTTCGATGGCAAGAAATTCTGGGAGACCCAAGTCATTGAATTTTTTGGCCGTTCCTTTGTTGCGATCTTCAGCGCGTTGCCAAAATTCTCGCGGATCTGAACCAGGAAACAGTGCTTCGTCTTTTTGGCTTTCATGCATAAAGATCGCTTTGCGTTTTTTCATGAGATGAGCCGGACTCAGTGGAACCGTAATATCAATTTCATGAATCGCGTATTCGTGCCAGGCACCCCGATACAACAATACGTCAGGCACAACTTCGCCATTGTTTAGCATCTGGTAAATAGCGCCCAAAATTGCTTCTGTACAAACTCGATGTGTCCCATGAGGATCTGACAAATCGCCGGCAACATAAATAATGTCAGGTTGCACTCGCTGTAAAAGACTCACAATAATCGCCACATCTGCATCGCCGACTGGTCGCTTTTCTACGGTACCGGTTCGATAAAATGGTAGATCGAGAAAATGCAAATTATCTTCCTTGCAGCCAACTTCAATCGCGCCCGCTTTTGCTTCGCTCCATCGAATCAAGCCTTTGATCTTCAACACAGCATCAATGTCTGGTTCCCCAGGTTGCTTCGTGTTTAACGATTCAGTTACACGGCGTTCGACGTCAATCGATTTGTCGTTTTCAATGCCAAACAAATGATTATATTCCGTCACCAAATCTGCAATCCGCTGGGCATCATGATCAAACACCGCAATATTACCGCTGGTCATATAGGCCACATGTGTCTCATGCCCTTCTTCATTGAGTCGAATCAGAGTACCGCCCATACTGATAACGTCGTCATCGGGATGTGGGCTAAAACAAATGACTTTTTGCTGGCCTTCGACAACTTGCCCATCATGAATTGTCGCTTGTAACCAACCAAACACCCTCAATGCCAAGACGTGGGAAGGCCCATGCAATCTCAACAACTGATGTAAATTATGATTGCGAAAATCATCATCCTCTAACTTAGACAACGCTTTACCTGTTTGCTCACATAACCACACCATGGTTCGAGTGATCATCGTTTCGTCCCATTGAACCGAATCACAAGTCCAAGGCATCACCATCTCTTGCATTTCACTCGCCGAAGCTGGATCTAAACAAACCATGGCATTGACGTGTTCTTGAAGTGCACTAGCAGGAATGCGATTTGTAATATCACCCTCAGCTAAATCGCATACGATGCGGGCCTTGTGTTCACCAAGTGCCAGCAGCACAACTTGTCGAGATTCCAACAAGGTACCCATGCCCATCGTTAAAGCCTGCGCAGGAACATTCTTTTCGCCAAAGAAGTCGCTTGCTAAACGCAGCCGAGTAATCGGATCGAGTACACACAGACGTGTACGACTGTTCACCCCGGAAAAAGGCTCGTTGGCAGCAATGTGGCCATTGGACCCGATTCCCAACAAGGCAAAATCAATTCCGCCAGCGTCTTGGATTTTCTGCTCAAATGCTTCGCAGTATTCTTTAATTGTTTCTCCGTCGGCTTCGCTGTCGAGAATATTCACTTGCGAATCTGGAATATTGACATGATTGAAAAACGTCTCTCGTAGTGACCGATACACACTTTGGGCCTGGTCTCGCGAAATTCCAAAGAACTCTACCGACACAAAAGCGGACACGTGAGAAAAATCGAGTCTTTCCTCTTTGTGCATCCGAATCAGTTCTCGGTAGACTTGTTGCGGAGTGGAGCCTGGAGCCAGTGCCAACACAGCACCTTTTTCAGCTGCGCTGGCTGCCCGTATGACAGCGGCAATTTGCTGAGCGACCGCAACGCTGGTGGCCTTGGGAGTGCGATACACAACCACTGGCAACTTAGTATTAGCTAACTGCAGACCAGCTTCTTGACTTTCGTTAATGGTCTCTGGAGAACCCATATTTATTACTATCCATCTTTTGTTGTGGCTCGTCGTGGAACCCAACTACTTAAAAACATCTAAACAACTTAGTACACTACCCTACATTACTTTATTCTAGGTCATATTTTCATTTGCGTAATGGCCTTCCATCTCAGGTTCTTTTAGAGAACCGCTTTAACAATCGTTATAACCATTACCCCTCGGAACTATCTTTACCGCTATTACAGCTTTGATTGCCCGTGGAACTAAAACGCTCGTCACTTCTTTACCCAACCAAACATAAAACCATGAACATCATTATTATCGACACCGTTGAAGAGCTTAGTATTCGCGGAGCGGATTTCTTTGTCCAAACACTTGCTTCCAATCCATCTGCCGTACTGGGACTGGCGACCGGCAGCACTCCGATCGGAGTCTACCAACAACTCATCGAGCAACACCAAGCAGGCCACCTTGATTTTTCAGCAATCACCACTTTCAATCTTGATGAATATATCGGCCTGCACCGCGAGCACCCACAAAGCTATTACTCATTCATGCAGCAAGAATTGTTTAAGCACATAAATGTATCGCCGGATCGGATTCATGTTCCTTCTGGGGTAGAGGACGATTTTGGCGCATATTGCCAATGGTATGAAGATGCGATCATAGCCGCTGGGGGTATTGACCTGCAGATTCTCGGGATTGGAACTGACGGGCATATTGCATTTAACGAGCCCGGAACTGCTCTCGGTAGTCGCACTCACCTGACGGACCTAGATCAACAAACCATCATTGATAATGCACGTTTCTTTGATTCTGTGGATGATGTGCCACGGCGCGCGATTACAATGGGTGTTGCCACCATCATGGACGCTCGTGAAGTCATTTTATTAGCAACCGGGGAAAATAAAGCGGCGGCAATCCAGGCGGCAATTGAAAGCCCCATGGGCAGTGAATGTACTGCGAGCGCACTGCAAAATCACCCTAATGTGACCTTCTTACTAGACCCTGCGGCAGCTTCATTACTTACAAACCATTAAAATATCCCTCAGTTGCTTGAGAATAAATCAACCTCAACATAGAATACTTTTTTGGTTACTATAGTCACTTCACGTGATTACCCATTTTGTGTTCTAAAAATTATTATCTCTCTCACCTATCGCACTCCATAAAGCCCCTTAAGCCCTTTCCTGGCAGCAAACAATATCTATGAGTGAAATCCATCATGAATGTGGTGTCGCGGCAATTTATCACATGCCATCAGATGAACCCAGTGAGTTATGTGTAGAACAAGGCCCTGATGAAATATCACGCTTAATGCCGCGCATGCTG
>JABJJO010000153.1 GCA_018660825.1 Planctomycetaceae bacterium
ATGTCGGCACGCAGATCCAATGGTCCATGTGGCAAGGAAGGTAACTCATGAAAAAATCCCTCTTAATCTCCTCTGCGCTGTTTCTTGTTTTTCTGGGACTGGTCTTGTACCCCGGTGGACCGCAACACTACATGGTCGAGTTCAAAACACGCGGCATGCAATCGCTGGATATCAAATCCGCCAGGCTATTGGACGAAGTAAATGCGTTTCAATTGGACGGTGTTTCTTCCGACACGAACGTCGCAGCCGGACTTTATGAAGTCGCAAACTCGTTTGATGACACGCGAGAACCTAATCCCGATCATGTTAAAGCCCTTGAATCCGCGCTGGGCATTCAGGTTTATATCGATTATCACACTCATATTCATTTCGGGATGAATGATATGTGGACCGGAGACCTCCACGTGTTAAACAATCAAAATCCAATATTGCGACGGTACCTACAAAGACATCAACGAACATTATGCGAGTTATCATCAATAGCGAACCGTGAACATTTTGCGGATTTTTACTATACAAGCCAACAATCCGATCAATCGTTCTACTCAGCGCTACTCCCGTTGGTTTCATCTATCCGCAATTATGCGAGAACTCTGAGAATCCGAGCTCGTGTCGCCCTTGCTGAGGGCCGGGTTTCCGATGCGATTACCGATGTCAACACCATGCATCGATTAGCACATCACTGCATGCACGAAGCGGATTTTACTGGCGCTTTGATGGGTAAAACCGTTGCTGCTATGGCCGCTGAGAATTGGTGTGAAATCCTTTCCCATCCTGCATTAACGGCCGATGATTTGACCAGAATTTCCAGCCTGGTACAGTCGGCACCTCCGATTTTCGGCCTCAAGGCACTTGATGTCTTTGAGCGACTTGCCGCACTGGATATTGCCATGAGTTTGGAAAAGTTTGGCTTTTTCGGAATAGACCACTCTTTCTGGCCACGGACCATACCGCTTCGATACCTTGGAGTGTATTTTACCGACTGGCCTGAAATTTACAGGAGAATTAATCTGCATTTTGATCAACATGCCGACATCCTACTTATCGCCGACGACCAGCAGCGGCGGGAGGCAATTAAGGCATTTACCAATCCTTTCGGAGGCATTTTTAAACTACTTGAAGAAAATGATCATCCCATCGGGCCCTCACTCGCAACCGAATTGACATGGAAGTTTATTGATGAACTGGTGCTCGAGCACACACTAAACTACATACGGGGACTGGAGTTCGCCCGCCAGGCAGATGAGGTGCTGCAGGTCTGTATTGCGTTAAAACAGTATCATTTTGACCAGCAGCGTTATCCCGCCTCTCTGGAGGACCTCAAGGGGAAGTATCTGGACGAAATTCCTCTGGATTACGGTACGGGCGAAGCGGTTCACTACATCCCGTTCAAAGCGGGCGCCCTTGTCTACACAACGGGTCGTAACGAAGTGGACAACGGTGGATGGGGATATCGGAAGTTGAAATACACCTACCAAACGCGATACGATGACGTGACTTATCTAATCGGGACTGATGACCGCCCCGTGCCGGAGTTCACGAAAAGGCCTTTACGTATGATCCCCGGCCGATCCATCGGCGAGCCGGGTGAATGGGATGGTACTCGGTTAAGTCTCGCAGGTGCAAACGTTTCTCTAGAAGAAATTACAAACGTCTCCAATATCGAACAGCTGAAGTGGCTGGATCTGAGCGCGTCCAATTTACCCGACAGATGGCATGATGCGCTTCCACGTATGCAGAATCTACGAGTATTATCTCTGGCAGGAACGGAAATCACCGAAGAAATCATGGCTCATGTAGCCAAGCTGCCCGCCTTGCAGACATTGATCCTGAACAGCACCGACATCGACGGCATTCTTCATCCGATTGCCGGCCACGCTTCCTTAGAAACGTTGTACCTGTCCCGATCGACAGTCACAGATGATGACCTCCAGGTGTTGACGACACTGCCGAACTTACGTCGGCTAAATCTTAGTGAAACAGGCATCTCGGACATCGCTGCACCAACAATTTCCAAGCTCTCTGATCTGACGGGACTGTATTTATGTGGCACGAATATCACAGATGCGACGCTTGTCGACATTTCTCAGATGGACAAACTCAAAGAACTGCGAGTTGATTTTACTGAGGTAACAAATACTGGTATCACTTCACTGGACAACCACGAATTGCAGACACTCGGTCTAAATGGCACCTCAGTAAACAACGACCTTGCTACTGTACTGGCTGGTCGAATCAATCTTCAATCCGTTTTTCTCTATGAAACTGATTTTAATGCCGTAGTTCAGGGAACAACTAACGCCGTGACGTTCACTGAAAAGTATCCCGCCGACACTGTAAGCAAACAATATGTACCAAAACATCTGGGCGAACCTGAAAAGAGGAACTGGGGAGAGCTCGTTGGTGTGCGAGATCGTTATGAGATTTTGCAGGATGAAAATCCACTGCGGGTCCGTTTGACTGAAAATGAGTCAAGAGATAACACACACGAAATCACCGAAAACGGGGCGGGCGTTTCCGTATTAAGGTCGATTACAAGTGACTTTGATGTTCGCGTTAAAGTTACCCCCGACTGGGAGCAACATGACGAAATCATGACAGATGAAGTTATTGGCACGCGAGGATGGCACGGTGGTCCCTACTTGGGAGCAGGGCTCTTAATTCAACAATCCAAAGGACATTATTTAAAATGGTCGTGGAACTCGATTTGTTCGCATTCCCAACAAGCATATTCAAGGATAACGCCAGAATATTTTATTTATCCGAGAATACGAAACGGCCCGCTTGCAGATTTTGCGTTTAACTTTCATGTCATTGAAAGGAGCGAAGACGATCATTTAGCATTATCTGCACCGCACCAGCTCTCGTATTTCAGGCAAAATCCATTTGAAAGCGGCAGAGGCATGGCATTCCCTGATCTGGCAGTAGAAGGAACGTTACAGCACTTTGATCATGAGTCGATGTGGCTGCGATTAAAGCGGGAAGGCAATGTAATTACGGCCTTTTTGAGCGAGGATGGAGAATCATGGACCTTGACATCGAAAATGAAGGTCTATTTTGCTGACGAAGTTAAGGTCGGCATCTGGTGCGGAAAGTTGGCCAAATCGGATTACGTGTTTCGCTTTGACGACTTTCAGATCGAGCAATAGATGCTCCGCATGAACCCCCGCTGTCGTGAGAACATGCAACGTTCCTAAGCCATGATCTCGGTGATCAGCTCCCCGCCGAACTGCGACAACTGCTTATAGCGACCGGCGTGGAAATAGGTCAGCTTATTATCGTCGAGTCCCAATAGATGGAGCAGGGTGATATGTACGTCGCGAATCGGATGAACCACTTCCACCGCCTTCGCGGCGATGTCATCCGTCGCGCCAACCACGGCACCCCGTTTGACACCACCACCGGCAAACCACATGTTCATTGCGTCGACGTTGTGCCCCCGCCCAATCGCGGTCACGCCGCCGCGATAATTATTGTCCGGCGTGCGACCAAATTCCCCGGTCCAAACCACCAGCGTATCCTCGAGCATTCCTCGACTTTTAAGATCCTTGATAAGCGCAGCGATCGGTTGGTCCACACTAGCAATGCGGGACGAGTGGCCTTGCTCCAAATAATCATGGCTATCCCAGCCTCCTGCGAAAATCTGCACGAACCTCACGCCCTCTTCAACCATGCGGCGGGCCATCATGCACTGTCGTCCAAAAGCGGCCGTCTCTTTGCGATTAAGACCATAGGCCTCTTGCAGTTGTTTGGGTTCACGGTCGACATCAACAATCCCAGGAACCGACATCTGCATTCGAAAGGCAAGCTCATAGTTCTCCATTCGCGCCTGTAGTTCCGCATGTTGAGGGTGCTTCGCCGCATGTTTGGCATTGAGCATTTCCAGCTGATCGAGAGCCTTACGCTGGTGCACGCGGGTTTTGTAACGTGGTGGGTTCAGGTCCAGAATCGGCGATCCGCTGGAACGCAATCGCGTTCCCCGATAATACGCCGGCAGGAAACCGTTGCCCCAGTTCGCCGGACCCGCCTGCGGCAGGGCAAGTTCGGTCATCACGACATACCCAGGAAAGTTTTGGTTCACCGAACCCAGACCATAGGTGATCCACGATCCCAATCCAGGGTCGCCACCTAGGCGACTACCTGTATTCAGATGCAATAGTGCTTCGGGGTGATTCAGCGACGCGGCCTGACAGCCACGATAGACGCACAATTCATCAGCCACCTCCGGATCGGCTAGAAACTGCCAAGGCTCAGACATTTCGATTCCGGCATTCCCTACCTTACGGGATTTAAACGGACTGCCGACAAAAAACCGTTTTCCTGTGGCCAGGCCTTCGACCCGTGTCGATTCTTTCAGATGTAGCTCTGTGAGTTTGGGCTTGGGGTCGAACGTATCGGCTTGAGACGGTCCACCTTCCATGACGAGCATGATGACCGCTTTTGCCTTTGGAGCGTGCATCGGTTTTTTAACCGCTAGGGGGCCGGTCGCCTTTTTCTCCGTCGCCTGCAAATCGGTCATCGCCAGCGCACCAAGCGATGATCCTAATCCGTATAAAAATTCGCGGCGGGCAAGGGGAGTCATATCTTATTTTTCTTCTCGGAACGTGTCGTTTTTTGGGTAGTTAATAAACGTAGTTAAATTCATTGGCGTTAAACAATAACAGGCAAACGTCGGCGAGGGCTCGGATGTCCGCATCCACCGTCCACGGCTTCGCGCTGGGTACATAATCCTCGTAGACATTCAACTTTTCGACAAACCCGAACGGTTCGCCCGTTGCCTCTTCGACCAGTGAACGCGTAACCCGCGTGGGGTACTCAATGACCTCGGGTGTGTGTTTTCGATGATAAATTTGCATTTCCTTCAGATAGGCCAACAGGCTCTTTAATTCCACAGGGTCTGCAACCCGATGGTATGCAATCTGAACCGCGCGGCGAATCAGGTAGACATCGCTATCGTCGGGGAACAGGTTGCCCCGCTTTTGTTTCTGTTCCTCTTTCACACGCAATGCAAACGCGATGGCCCGATCGGTGATCATATCGCTGTTGAGTAGCGTGAACGCCTGCGGGGCAACGGATGCGGAATCACGCATGTCGCACGATTCATTCGGGTTTGGGAGGTTCATTATTTTCAGAAACGGGTCAGCCTGGCCGCGAACGCGGTAGGTATATATAGTGCGCCGATTTCGTTCCGCCGGAGTACGTGACGGCTGGTGAGCGGGGGCGATCGAGAACTGAATCATTCGGGGCTGCAGGGCAACTTCCATGTTCATCTCAGGCATCACCGGAACACCCCCCATTTCTGGATTGAGTTCACCGCTAGCCACGAGAATACTGTCCCTAAGTTCTTCCGCCGTGAGTCGGCGTGGCGGAAAAACGGAAAGAAGATCATTGTTGAAATCGACCTTAGCAAGTTTCGCAGACTCTGAGGACTGGTGTGAACGTCGATAGACGGCGGAAGACAGGATCAGCTGATGCAGTCGTTTCAACTTCCAACCGTTCTCAATAAAATCGACCGTCAACCAATCCAATAGTTCCGGATGGGTTGGCCGGCGACCTTTAGCTCCAAAACTGTTCGGGGTCTGCACTAACCCTTTTCCGAAGTGCGACTGCCAGACCCGATTTACAATAACGCGGGCTGTGAGTGGATTGTCATCACTGGCGATCCATCGCGCCAGTTCGAGGCGTCTTCCCTGTACCGCATCAGTTATCCGCCAAGGGGTTTCCCCCTCGTGATCCATCGCAAGAACCGCGGCACTGAGTACGCCGGGCACCACTGGTTTTAATGGTGCTGTTAACGCACCACCGCCAAGGATCGAATTTTCTGGCAGCCACTTCTGATCCATTCGACTGGGTAGTCGTAATTTTAGGCCATTCACAAATTTTCCCGGCGGTCCGTTGTAGACTGATTGAACCAAAGGCTGATAGCGTTCTAGACGACGACCCCAAATCCGAACTTCCTGTTCACGAACCTTTTTGATCCCTCGTTCTGCGGGCGTAAGGCCAACATGCCGCGGTGGCTTTTTGTCCTCAGGGTCTTTCTTACGGGCGGCTTCGTCTTTATATGGAAGGGAATGATCCTGATACCACTTTTTCGCAGCGTCCTCCTGCTTTTGGTTCACAATAGCGAGTTTGCTGCTGGCGTAGGCTAACAGGTCTTCCACCAGTTTTTGTTTGGGTTCAAACCCATTACGATTTTCCTGAGGTAGGAACTCAGCCTTCATTTCGGCGGGTTGAGTTGATGCAAAAGCAGAGTACATGCTGTAATAGTCCCGTGTCGGGATCGGGTCAAACTTGTGATCATGACATTTACAGCAACGCATCGGCATACCCAGAAATATCTGTCCAACGTTATGGGTAAGGTCGTCCAGATAAAGCTGTCGCGCCTCCTCTTTGGGCAGCATTGCAGTTCCCCAGGGCCCCATGCGGAGCAGGCCCGTGGCAATTAGTGTTTCCGGGTCGTCCGGTCGTAGTTCATCACCGGCGATTTGTTCCAGCACGAACGTGTTAAACGGTTTGTCCTGATTGAACGACCGTATAACATAGTCGCGGTAACGCCAAGCATTGGAACGTTCATAATCATTGGAGAAACCTGCCGTGTCGGCATAGCGAACCACGTCGAGCCAGTGTTGTGCCTGCCGTTCGCCGTATTGCGGGCTTTCGATAAGACGATCGATTAGTGCCTGCCATGCCTGCCGAGGGCCTTTTTCCCAAGCCTGACGAAATTGAAAGACTTCATAGGGGCTAGGCGGTAGGCCGGTCAGATCGTAGGTCACTCGGCGAATCAGCGCCCGAAAATCTGCTTCCGGTGCGACCGCGAGCGCGGCTTGTTCAAGTTTCCGATCGATCAGGAAATCGATTGGGTTTTGTCCGTCGGCCTTCGCACGGGAGACGTCGACTTGGCTGAGCGGTTGAAACGCCCAAATATCTGATGGATCGTATCGGCGAAAGGTCCAGTCGTCGGAGAGCCCGCCACTGGTATCGACAATGATTCCGTCTTCGTTTTCGCGGATCTGCCATTCACGTTTTTTGATCTGTAATTGAGCTTCCGTGTCAGGCCAGAGTGCATCGGCGGCGATCCACTTGCGAATGTACTCGGTTTCCTGTTTGGTCAGTCGATCATTCTCTTTGGGGGGCATCTCGGATCCCTCCCACAGCACGGCCTGATAGAGCTGGCTCGCTTCCGGTTTGCCAGGGACGAGTGAGGTCTCGCCCGATTCACCACCGGCAAGCATGCCAGCGCGGTTCAGTAATTGGTAATCTCCACGAAGATCTTTCGCATCGTCACCGTGACAGGGGAAACACTTTTTCTTCAACAGTGGGAGCACTTTTAGTGTAAAGAGCCGATTCGCTTCGACCGGGGAAAGCACTGAATCGGCTTCGTCTGCGTGACTCGCCAATTGCAGTTGTGGCAACAGCGTCACGCCGAATGCCACCGCTACCCACAGGTAACTGATGCGTTTTAAACGGGTCACTTTTTGTTTCCTCGAAAAGTCTGCACGTTGCGAATCCCTGCTTTCAATTCGTTCAGACGGCGCTGCAGATACTGGTGTGAAATCTCCCGAGCGTTGTTCTGATCTTCTTCGTCATAGTCCCAGAATTGTTGCACAATCGACTCGCAGGCCGGATAGTGCGAACCGTCATCACCAACACGAACGCGGGTATTGGCAAGTTGTTGCTTCAGTTCAACGGCCAATTCTGCGTGAGTCGGGTCGTGGTATAGGTTCTGTGTTTCGTGAGGATCGGCAACGAGGTCATACAGTTCCCAGCCGGGCGGGGTTTGATATCCACCGTCATAATTACACCCATAATAGTAGATGAGTTTGTGGGTTTTTGTACGGATGCCCAGGTGGGCTGGATTGTCGTGGTGTGCCATGTGCATCCAGTACCGATAATAGGCGGTCTGTTTCCAGTCATCTGCTTCCTTGCCGGTTTCCAATAGCGACTTGAATGACCGACCCTGAACCGAATCAGGAATTTCAGCTGCAGCGAAATCAAGCATGGTTGGTCCATAGTCAACATTCTCGATGATCGTGTCAAAACGCTGGCCTGCCTTGACGGTTTTGGGGTAGCGAACCAGAAACGGCATGCGTTGGGACTCTTCGTACATCCAGCGTTTGTCCTGGTAGTCATGTTCCCCGAGCATAAAGCCCTGATCACCCGTATAGATAATCACGGTATTATCAAGTTGCCCGGAGTCTTCAAGGTATTTGAACAACCGGCCCAAGTTGTCATCGACCCCTTTGACACAACGTAAATATTTTTTTAGATAGGCGTTGTAGGCGAATCGTGTGTTTTCTTCGTAAGTGTGATTCGCTGAGTCAAAGTTCGGCGGAAATTCGTTTGGGTAGCGGGAGGGCAGGTCGCGCAGATAGGAGCGGCGGGGGGTGCGTGAGCCAATCGACGTACCAATGTGGGGAATCAGTTCATCATCCGCCCCGCGGGTGGCGATCGACCCGAACTGGGCGCCGCGTTTCCAGAGCGTATCCGGTTCAGGGATATTCACATCGGCAAGATACGATTCGTAACGGGGTGCATTGTCAAAGTAGTCATGAGGCGCCTTATAGTGGTGCATCAGAAAAAACGGTTTGTCCTGATCCCAACCTGCCTGCAACCAGTCGAGGGTCAGGTCTGTAATTGCATCGGTGGAATGTTTACCGTCGAATTTAACGAGGTTTTTACCCCAGGGATTTTCGCCCCGAACACGGAACTCGGGGTTATGGTACTTACCCTGACCGGGCAGAACGCAGTAGTAGTGAAAATCTGCCGGCTCGGCCTTCAGGTGCCATTTGCCGATCATGGCAGTATGATAGCCGGCCTTGCCCATTTCGATTGCCAGCATTTGCTTACCGGGGACAACCCTACCACCAAGGTCAAAGGATCCGTTGACGTGGTTGTACTGACCGGTCAAAACACAGGCGCGTGACGGTGAGCAAATCGAGTTGGTACAGAAGGCGTTAGTAAACAGCGCCCCCTCTTTGGCTAGTCGATCTATATTCGGGGTGGGGGCGACTTTAGCGAGTCGACTTCCATAGGCGGAGATTCCGTCTGCCGCATGGTCATCGGACATGATGTAGAGGATATTGGGGCGTTTGGCTGCCAAACAGTTGGTCGCGGTGATGACCAACAAGGCCAGAGCAATGGTTATTGTTTCCAGGTAAGGCATCGCTGATTTTCTATTTGTGTTCATTAAATCGGTATTAGGAAGCTTTATCACCATAAGTGTTTTTCCCGATCTCATCGCGGGTTTATTTTAGAACGACCGTTTCGAGTGTAAAACAATTGATTCAAGAACAGTATACTAGAGGTAATATCTAGACGCCAGCGTGGTATTTGGGAGTACGGGCATGGTTACTTATTTTCGGTTGTGACTAACCGGAGGAGTTAGAAATGGAAGGCTTTAACGTTTGGTGGATCATCTGGGCCGCGGTGAGTGTAATTTCGGGAGTTTTGGTCGCAGTAATCATGGCGATTACGATGAATCGCAAAGGGCGCATTGCGCTATTTATGGTTCCGTTAGTGGCGTGGCAAATTCTTTGGATGTCTTGGCAGGCTCTCCGATCCTCTGTGCTGCTTGGATGGATTATCGATAATGGATATTCTACAGAGTGGTATCAAGTTTCTTTTTTGGTAAGCAACTTCTTTTCGTGGATATTCATTTTTCTTGCGCTGGTGCCGGCAATGGTGAAAGACAAGCCCGCGTCCACCTCAGATGCGGACAGGCTTGATGGTTGATAATCTACCAATTATTTTACGTAGCTTCGTTGATAATTCAGCTTGGATCTTTGCAAAGACGTATGCCAAGACATGGCCGCATGAATATATCGTCCGGGAACAGGTGGATGAAGACAGATTCATCGAACTGGTTAGGCATATCAGAGATCACGGCTACCTTGGTAAGTTCTATGCAAAAGACATTACCTATCTGGATTGTTCCAATTTGGTGTATTGGACAATGGGATCGCCTATCGAGGAAACCACGATTATCAATCGCTGTCGCAAAGAACAGTCTTATGAATATCGTTTAGCCCACAACGATTTACCAAACTGATAAAAACACAAAGACCGGAAATTCCGTTACCTCGCTACTTCTACGCATTATTCCTTTGACGTGGTGTCGGGCAGGAGGGTAGAATGGCGATTGGCACATTCCAATTCGAAATTGCATTAACTTAACCATTAAGTTGAATTCCAAAACCCGGAAAGAAAGAATCCCATGCGTCTGATAGCTAAACTTGTTGTACTGATTTTTGTTGGAGTTATTGTCTTTGCGGGGACACCGAACTCTAAGGTTAACGCAGAGGTGACATCGAATGTGTTCCTGTCTCAGCGAACAACCTCCGTTTCAAAATCTTCGTGTCCCTCAGCGGCTCAAGCCCGGATCAAGGCGGAAAAAGCCAACCCCGGTTGGAAAGTGGTCAACATCAAAGAGCTCAGCAAAGTTTGGCATCTCACCCTAAAAAAAGAGTAAGTGCCTTAGTCAATAAGATTTCCTGTCGACATTTACCCTTTGCGCTAATTCCCGACCAGACGGTAGACTGGGCGGAGTTTCTAACCCGCGTCTGAAGAAACACCACGGAACACACGCAGATGAAATTCAGACTCCACTCGCTGCTGCTATTAGTACCGTTGCTGTTATCTCTGGGATGTGAAATCTTTCCGTCCTACCTGCACGTAGGTCAACGACTGCTGAATTTTGAAATCCTACTCGATGATAAAATTCAATTTACCGGTTTCCGCGGCGTCAATGACAACATGCCCGTCCCTCAAATGTGGGATGTCCTTGCCGACATTACATTTGAACCTGTCGATAAAAAATCAATAACAAACGACCCACGTCAAACGACTTTAAGCTATCAAGGAAACGTTGTGATCCGGATTAAACACGTCGACGAGGAACTGGACAGCATCTCCACAGAAACCCTTACGCTTTCAAGATCAGAGACTACCAACGACTGGTCGCTGAACCAAAAAGAAATTGACCGCCTCAAACACTTACTTAATCAAAGGTGAAATATGACTGATCGTCCTTTACCAAATCCATCCGACAATACCATTACCCGTCGGGGTTTTATCCAAGCCACGACTGCCACCACCCTTGCGCTCACATTGCCGTATACCTCGACTGCCGCACTAAGAAGCTTAGACAAACCGGTCAAAATTGGCGTGATTGCTGATCTGCACCATGATGTGATGCACGATGGGCTCGAACGCGTCCAAGCCTTCGTCAAAAGAATGCAAACTGTTCAACCGGACGCCCTCTTGCAGTTAGGAGATTTTGCGTATCCTAATGCCAAAAACAGCGATGTCATTCAACTCTTTAACGAGGCCCATGAGCGGACGCTACATGTTATTGGCAATCATGACACGGACAGCGGGCATACGAAGCAACAGTGCCTCGACATCTGGGGAATGCCAAAGCGTTACTACACTCAGGACGTCGAGGGGCTTCATCTACTGGTTCTCGATGGCAATGACAGCGGTTCCCCAACCCATAAAGGTGGCTACGTGTCGTATGTCGGCAAGGAGCAAATCGAGTGGCTCAAAGATCAACTGGCGACGCTGGCGGGGCCGATCATGGTCGTTTGTCACCAACCACTGGCGGGCGCTTGGGCCGTCAACAATGCTGATGAAATACAAACCATTCTGGCAACGGCTGCTGACAAGATTGTGCTGGTCATCAACGGGCACTCGCATATTGACGACGTACTGCGGGTCAAAAACGTAACCTACATGCATGTCAATTCGGCTTCGTACCAGTGGGTCGGTGGGTCGTATCGACACGACAGCTATCCCAAGGAAATCCATGACAAATATCCGTGGATATCCTATACCTGTCCCTATCGCGATTCGGTTTTTGCGACATTCACGTTTGATCCGCAGAGCCTGACCATCGGCGTGGAAGGTCGCCACAGCGAATGGATGGGCAAATCACCTGCGCAACTGGGCGTCGACCTAGATCCAAACCTGACAAACGGCGAGGAGATTTCGCCAGGGATCCGCAGTCGCCAGCTTCTGCGAATCGCCAAATAGCCCTGTACAATAAGACGCGTTTCGGAAAATGGGCGCTGCAGGAAGCTTCAGAAAAAATTAACAGTTGTAATTTTCAGTCATTCCTGTCATGATTAGTCCATAGTCATATGTTAGTTCAAAAATAGTTAATAGGCGGTTTTCATGTCCACAATCAACTTTGTGTGTCCAAATTGTTCTAAGTCCATGGATGTCCCCAGCGAACTGGAAGGGCAGCAAGGGGTTTGCCCTTCTTGCAAACAACCGAGTCTCGTTACGGCTACTACTCCGTCCCCACAACAACAAGCTCCACAACAAGCTCCACAACAACAACCCCCACAACAACCCCTGCCACAACAACAACCCCTGCCACAACAACAACCCCTGCAACAACAACCCCTGCAACAACAACCTCAGCAACCGTATCCTCAACAACAGCCTCAGCAACCGTATCCTCAACAACAGCCTCAGCAACCGTATCCTCAACAACAGCCTCAGCAACCGTATCCTCAACAACAG
>JABJJO010000154.1 GCA_018660825.1 Planctomycetaceae bacterium
GTCGCATAGCGGATTCGTCTGTCGCATAGCGGATTCGTCTGTCGCATAGCGGATTCGTCCGCCGCCGGCGGATTCGTGGTTCCATTTACAGCAAAATCTAATACGATAGATAAGAGAACATCTTTCTTCTTATCTGCTACTAGTTTTGCAAAGACCCCTATGGCTACCACCAACGATATCGACGATTCCACTGACCTTACCGGATTGTTAGATAAGCTCGAAGAGAACATGTGCCAAGTTGTCCTTGGAAAACGAGATGTTATCCGCCTGTGTATTGTGGCGCTTTTAACCGGCGAGCATGTATTACTTGAAGATGTACCTGGCGTCGGCAAAACACTTGTCGGTCGCGCGATTGCTCGCAGCATCTCCGGTGATTTCTGCAGACTGCAATTCACACCCGACCTACTACCTAGTGATATTGTTGGCAGCACCGTATTTAATTCCAACACGTCCGAGTTTCTTTTCCAAAAAGGTCCCGTGTTCTCAAACCTCGTTCTCGCAGACGAAATAAATCGTGCTCCACCAAGAACTCAAAGCGCACTGCTCGAAGCAATGGGCGACCGCCAAGTATCCGTCGACGGAAAAACATACCCATTGCCAACGCCTTTCATGGTCATCGCAACGCAAAACCCCTTCGAATTCGAAGGCACCTACAGCCTGCCAGAAAGCCAACTCGATCGTTTTCTTTTGAGGATTTCAATGGGTTATCCCGATGAAGGTTTTGAACGAGAATTACTGACATCTCATCGTGAAGGGGAACCGGTTGAGCATCTGCAAGCCGTGCTGACATCGGGCGACGTTTTACAACTACAAAAACAGGCACGTCAAGTTCGAGTCGATGATGCTTTGACCGATTACATATTGGCCATCGTTAACGCAACTCGTAGTAACGACGCCTTGCATGTGGGAGTTAGCTCACGGGGAGCGATTAGTTTGTATCGAGCAAGTCAATCTCTAGCGATGCTTGAAAAACGCGAATATGTCATACCCGATGATGTCAAACGACTTGCCGTGTCCGCGCTGGCTCACCGAGTCATGGCCAAAGGGTTCATGCAAGGCACTCAACGTGAAATGGTGGAAGGTATTATTTCAGATATTGTCAGTACCATTCCTGTCCCAACCTAATGCAAGTTAAACCACGTATATTGATTACAACACAAGGATGGTATTATCTGTTCGTTGTCTTGTTTATCGTCGGTGGGGCAATTATGCGTGAAGTCAACATGCTGGTCATACTCTCTGGCATGCTGTTCGGGCCACTGTTGCTGCATTGGCGTTTGACGATTTCCTCACTTGAAAATCTCTCCTTCCGCCGAAAATTCAACAATCCCACCATGGCGGGCGTCGAAACACGGATGGAAATTCTATTAGAAAACCATCATCGCCGTTGGGGCGTTTGGTTTGTACAATTGCACGACCGAATTCGGAAAGTCAATCAAGATTCCCCAGCAGATGCCTCCGAGATTCAACTGGCCGTGCCATACATCTTTGGTCGCTCTGTCGCCAGGATTCCTTTCACTTGGGACATCGCTCAACGGGGAATCTATGAAATGGGCCCGTTGTATATCGAATCACGATTCCCATTTGGCCTCATTCGCGCTCGACGAACCTTACGCGAACGAGAATCGATTATCGTTTGTCCACAACTCGGAAAACTAACACCACAATGGCGGCGCGTGATTGAATCAGATCATCATGGACTCAGTGGAAGTTTTAGCCGCCAAGGTCGTAGTGAGGGCGATTATTACGCGATGCGGCAATGGCGCAGTGGCGATAGCACGCGTTGGATTCACTGGCGAACAACAGCTCGATTAGGGGAATTGATGGTCCGACAATACGAACAACAACGTGATCGTGCTGTTGGTATTGTTCTCGATCTTTCCGAATTTTCCGCTGAAGCGAAAAACGCTGATTCTAATAAGAAGAATCATCACGCCGTGGTAATGGAAATTGCTGTCAGTATGGTTGCGACAATCGTCAACGACTTGTGCTCGCGCAATGGAAGCTATTTTAGTTTGACAATCGCGGGAACAAACGCGAGCCATTTTTCAGCGACGCCATCTCAGAATGTAACGCGTACAGTTCTTGAAAGCTTGGCGGTTGTTAATCCCGGTAATGGCGAAGCACTCCACGATAGTTTTCAGTGGTTAAGTCATGAAGGACAGCAAGGAATGACAGTCGTGATCGTGAGCACTCGTAGTAAACAACAAGCGATCGCTCAACTCGATCAAGTCAGTAACTCGGCAACCAGCGTGACTCAACAAGGATGGTCACTGCAAGATGCGCTATGGATTGATTGCCAAAATCACCTTGAGGTCGATCGTTTTTTTCAACCGTTTGAAACCACTAACGCAACACCCACTGAACAAAATGACGAACAAGACGACCCCTTGAAGCAGTTAAAGACACCAAATGCAGAAGCCGAAATGAGCCTCACAACAGAGGAGGCCAGTCATTAGATGAAAGTTGAACGTTATCTACAAATCTGTACTGCCGCGGTAGCTGTCAGTGGCTCAATTTTGTTAGGCATCGGGGAACGAGCTCCTGAACTTCCGTTGATGATGCTAATGGCAGCTCTAACATCTGTCATATTTACTGATATTTTAGGTTGGTTACGTTTACCGAAGATCATTGCCAACATATGCATGATTTTTATTGCTGGAATAGCCTTAGGTGATTTTTTCAATTCCACGAGCCAGTTGCAACTCTATGCCGTAGCAAACCTTTTGGTCTATGTCCAAATCGTGATTCTGTTTCAGCAAAAAACCGCGCGGTTGTATGGCCATTTGGCTGTATTTAGTTTACTGCAAGTTGTCGTTGCATCCCTGCTTAACGTGGGAGTGATATTCGGAGCATTACTTTTGGTCTATCTCGTGCTCGCATTTTTGGCACTCTCACTTTTCAATGTCTACCGCCAAATTACTGTGATGGAAAAAGCAAACCATCAATCTGCATTGCTCAGCACCCAATCGGCGGACAATACCCCTGCAGACATTCAAACTAGCGAATGGGCATTTCTCATGCGGGAGCGGGCTCGAGGCCGCACTGGCATAGCACTACGATCCGTTGGAGATCAAACTATTGCCACTGGATTCTTTCGATACATTATTGGTATTGGCCTGATCGTCATGGTTTTTACGATGGTCTTCTTTTACTGCATACCGAGAACTGGAAATTCAGCCTGGCACCACCCTGGACTCTCTGGCGCTGGTCGCACCGGCATGACACGCGAGATTACCTTAGGGCAAGTCGGGCGGATACTAGCAGACAACCGGATTGCTTTACGCGTTTCATTTACGGACGAAAGAATCAATGAGCTTTATGAAGTCGCGGGAGATCCATACTTAAGTGGCGCGGTATTAACGCGGTATGTTCCTAAACGTGGCACTGCCAACTGGTTACCCACAGGTTTGGCCGTGGGATCAACCGTTTCGGAATTAGAATCCGTTCAGAACATTCCGCTGGGACACGACCTTGTGCGACAAGACATCACTGTCGAAGTAGTCCACAATCCAAAATCGGTGTTTGGGGATCCGTTGTTGCCCGCGATCTATCCGGTTTACGCCGCTCGCAACACACCCGACCAAGTCCGGTATGACCCTTTTTCAAGACAATTATTTTTAAACGTCGCCGCTGGTAAAACCCTTGTTGATCAATATCGATACAGCGTTGTAACGACCGCGTTTTCACAAAACAATCAACAAACCGTTACTCCCGTTTATACGCTCAATCGACGCTCTCAGGACACACTGCGCCGCAAAATACGGACAGCTTCGGAGTTACCCGCTGAAGTCGAAATCTTAACGGAATTTACTCGTGACCTCCTCAAACAACGTCGTGTTGACACTTCAAGTTCGATTCTTATAGCGCGTGACCTAGAAAACTTCCTTACTAGTCAGGAATTATTCACTTATTCATTAAGTCAATTTGGTGTTGATCGTGACCTAACCATCGATCCTGTTCTGGATTTTGTCATGAACCATCGAACCGGGCATTGTGAGCATTTTGCCAGCGCATTGGCATTGATGCTACGCAGCCAAGGAATTCCGGCACGGATTGTTGTTGGTTACCATGGAGGTGAATACAACAAAATAGGTGAGCATTACAAATTCCGAAATAGTGATGCTCATGCTTGGGTGGAAATGTTCATACCACTAGAAACTGTACCCGATTTAGATGTCACATTAGAATCGACAGGTCTCGCTGGGGCTTGGGTGCTGTTAGATCCCACTCCCAGTCGAGATGATCAACTGGAAAGAACACTGTATGACGAAGTTGTCGATTCATTCGAATATGCACAGTTACTATGGGATAATTATGTATTGACCATGGATCCCCAACAACAAGAAGAAGCACTCAGAAAATTAGGGATCAATAATGTCGGCGCGAAAGACCTGGGCGTGTCGACGCGTTTGCTCAGATCCATTGGAATTGATTTTGATCAAGGAATGTTGCGGTCGTTAGCCAAGCCTCAATCACTGCTGATCCTCTTAATTGTTATCAGTTTACTACTGGGAGCAGGGCGATTGGCTAAGATAATTCGTTGGGGAGGACTGCTACGACTAACGCGACCCCGTAACACGCGATTGCGAACTCAACAAGCGTCCGTCATGTTTTACCGCCGCATGGAAAAGTTCTTTACCCGCCGCGGTCACCCGCGGTATGCCGCTCAAACGCAACGTGAATATGCGGTTGAATTAACACAGTGGCTTTGCGAGTCAGAACAGGAATCAGATATCATCAAAATTCCCAACCAAGTTGTAGATCTATTTTATGCTGTTCGTTTCGGCGATAGCGACGTCACCCATGAACAACTACGGATTGTGGAAAATTGCTTAAGCAGTTTAAGTCACCGTATTCATAAAAATCCAAAACACATGACTTAAGCGGCAAAAACCACCTATAATTGAAACAGTAGACAACACTGTAAAGACCACGACGGCACGCCATGACTATTTCGGATTCTGATTCCTTTAACCTCGTCCCCATGACGGGGCCTGCTGCGCAATCGGATCCGACAAGCATGACATTTTTCTCACTCGGTGCTGACACGCCGTTGCCATCACCTGAATTGCATCCGCTGATCACACAGCCCACAGTAGGCGAAATACAACCCGATACCATTGAAGCGATCAATCCAGAAACAATTGCTGTTAATCCCAACCAACCAATGCGAATAGGCAATGTTTGGTTAGATGGCGACACCTTGATGTCTAGTTGCCCCGAATGCGGTTCACCGATCACTATTCGACATTGGCTTATGGTGGCAGATTGTTGGAACTGCCAAACGGCCGTTTTGCTGTCAGCAGACGATGAAGCGGCAATCGAACAATTACTCCGCAAAACATCGAGACAGACAGAAACAACACCGACTGCGGTGCCACAATCTGAACCAGCAATTGCTAAACCAAAACCGATTCTTCCTTATTTTCCAGCGGCTCGTAAAACCGAAGCACACGATCGCATTCGTACGACGGTGGTACATGAGCAACCATTATTGTGGATTCGGAGAACGTTCAATCAACTCCCGGCGTGGATTGTTAGCTTGTTAGCCCATGTCCTGCTATTAATTTTGTTGGGGCTGCTCTCAGACACCGACAATGAGGGAGATCCCTACATCACACTTTCCGTTGTCGTCGGTGACAAAGGCGGTGGTGTCACGACCAATCTGACGCCTGATGCGGAAACAAACTATGATCTTCCACCACCTGACAATATTGACCCTGACAATCCGTTGGAACTGGAGAAGGTAGAGCAAGATCGAGAAATAGCCGAGGAGCTGCAACAAGACTTTGATACCAACAATCCTAACCTTCCGGACATCGATTCCGTCAAAAGACGGATTAACGAAGCAACGGGTACAAACAAGACCATCTTAGCGCGCGATCCTCGAGTTCGAAAACAAATCGTATCGCGGGAAGGCGGCACCTCGGCGACCGAAGCGGCAGTTGCCCGTGGTTTGGCCTGGCTCGCAAAACATCAGTCCCCCAATGGTAATTGGAGTTTGCACAAATTCACGGATAATCCTGGATGCACATGTAAGGATTCTGGGCAAGTTATTACTGACATGGGTGCTACATCACTGGCTCTGCTTCCGTTTTTGGGAGCTGGTCAAACACATATTGTTGGCAAATACAAAGATCATGTTCGTGAGGGAATTAATTACTTGCTAGACAATCAAATACGTGATGGTGATTTGAGTTTTGGATCTAGAGGCAACACACGACTGTATACGCATGGGCAAGGGACAATCGTGCTATGTGAAGCACTGATGATGACCGGTGATCGTCGGCTACGGAACCCCGCTCAAGAAGCCGTTAATTTCATTGTAAAGTCGCAACACACTGGCGGTGGGTGGCGATACAACCCAGGGCAATCAGGGGACACGAGTGTTGTTGGCTGGCAAGTGATGGCACTGCAATCAGCCCACGCTGCAGGTTTGATTGTTCCTAGTCAAACGTTGAACAAAGCTAATCAATATTTAAACCTCGCGCAAACTTCTAATTCTTTGTATGGATACCAGCCCGGCGGTGCATCTACATATGTAATGACAGCCGAAGCGCTGCTGTGTCGTTTTTACCTTGGTTACAATCAAAAATCACCTGGCGTTGAATATGGCATCAACTATCTTGTGAAAAATCACCTACCTGCGAAGCCGCCATTTAACATGTATTACATGTATTATGGAACTCAATTGATGCACCACTACGGAGGGCAGCCTTGGAAAACATGGAACGCACAAATGCGAGACCTGTTAATCGCATCTCAAAAAACCAATGGACACCGTGCTGGAAGTTGGACTCCAGTTGAATCTCACGATCGCGCCGGTGGTCGACTTTACGCCACCGCCATGGCTATTTGCTGTCTGGAAGTCTATTACCGACACTTACCCATCTTCCGTGAATTGGAACTCCAGTAACGGCACGCCTCTACGGGTTTCCCAATTTAATATTATTCTGCGGCTTCTTCGGCGCATTTACATCCGGTTTCACGACCGCATTGGGCGCCACTTGAAGTTGATCAACCGCAATAGCATTTCCCGAGCGTGCGCTGACGTCGATCATCATGTAGCCGGACCAAAAGAATGGATGCGACGTTTTCGTAGGCTGCCCCTCGTCGCGGATACGAGGTTCCGTGCCAGCTGCGGATTCACCGGCTCGAATGGTATTGACTGCACTGCGCCACGCCTTTCCCGCGCCCTGAGACCGGGCCTTTTCCAAAAATTCTCCCATCATCACATAAGTCGAAGCTCCGCCTGTTCGCCAACGACTCAAAACAACCGTTCGTGAACCACTGGCCATCAAACCACACGTCGTCAAGAACAAATCATTTCCAGTTGCATGTCGCTTCAAACCCGATTCTGCACCCGTCTTAAATCCGGGCAAACAGACCACTTCACATTGCCCCCACGGTAATCGCATCCAATCAGCTAAGGTACTTCCCGCGGTTTTCGGTAAAATCGACCAGCCGTATCCTCCATTGCCGGTTTGCACCATATCTTGCAATACAACTAGTCGATCAGCCATTCCAGCAACATGGACTCCTGCACCAGGCAATGGAGTGGCTAACGTTTCCGCGTCAGGTACAAGTTTCTTAAACTCGGCAATGCGAGCAGTCCGCGCGGGTTCGTCATCTCGCAAATGAAAAGGTCCATCCATAATCGCCGTTCGGTTTAGTGGACGTTGATTGCGGCCATCGCCTAGTGACAAGGAGACAGTCGGACTATAACGAAAGGAGTGAGACTCAATGAGCGGTTTTTCATTTAATGGTAATAATTCGAACGGTACATACCACAGTATCCCATCCGGTACGATCACCACGCGTTGAATATTGGCGAACGGATTCTCCGTCGCATTCCCAAACAACGACGCCGCTAATTTGGTGGCCGATTCTTTCCAGGTATCATCGGACAACGTTGCTGTCGTCAATTCTCCATTACCATCAAAATGCCCCATTGTCCGTAGCAATGTTTGCAATTGATTCTGTACTTTGGCAGGCGATCCAACACGCCATGTTAGATATTTCTTGTTGGACAGCATAAAGGCGTACAACGCTCGACTCGTAGCAAAAAATGAAATCACTGCTTCATCGGGCGCTAATTGAGTTCGCAATTTCTTAATACTAAACAACGGCGGGAAACTAAACTCCGCTGGATTGGGTTCTAAGGCCATCCGCCGCAATAATATTTCCTGAGCAACCGTACCTTGGGCCAAAATGGGGAAGCCTTGTTTTTGCAGTGCTTGTTGGTCAGCCTGTTCTGGTTTCAATGGCAAATCAACCAATTGCTTCTTTACATTATCAATGGTAAGACGGTTTTGTTGATATTTTGGATAGGCTGCTAATAGTTGCTGCCGCTGTTGCAGGGCAGTTGCTGATAACGATTTTTCGGGACCTTCCAATATCCAACGCAAGCTTAATACGCGGCCTCCCATCGGCAGTGATTTATAGAATCGATGCCGACGTATACGGTCAGTAATCTCAACTGCACGCTCTACTTCACGGCTATTCAGTGCCAATTCAAACCACCGCTGCATCACTAGTTCATGATTGGTTAACAAGTATTTCAGCGAATCACGAGGTGCGTATATCCAATCCATCTTTGTCGGGTCGCGTAATACCCGTTCATACAACAAGTCAGCTGCACGCTCAGTTACATTTCCATTTCGATACAAAGCATCGGCATGGTCAATTTGCAACAGCCAAGCGGAAGCATTTTTTTGGAAGACCATCAATTTGGCCATCGATTGCTCGCCCGCTACTAAATTACCGGTCTGGAATTCCGCCAACGTGTTAACGAATTGCAATCTCGCTCCTATTTCGCCGTTGAGCATCTCAGCACGGCGGGCAATACCCCGAGCCTTATCAATCATCAATCTGGCATTGGCGGTATCTGCTTGCCGCACGTAATTCTCTGCAGCGGAAACATGAACCGATGCCGACAACCAATCGGATTCTAACCGAGCATAATTAGCAACTTGAACCAATGGCCGATATAGTCCGGGTTGCCCAGAGGCTACGTGATTCATAACTCCCCAACGCATCGCTTCTTCCACAATATCATTGGATTGGTAAACAGCCGCACTTAGGGAAGCTTCAAAAAAACTTTTCGCTGCAGCGCCATGTTGTTGCTGTTCAAATGCTATTTTTCCAAGTTCTAACAGAATGAGTCCGCTAAGCTCGTGGTCTAGTCGCCCAAATGAAATAGCACTTTGTAATTCCGCAACGGCAGCCTGCGACTGACCGACGGAATGTTTTGCTAACCCCAACATTAAACTAATCCAGCCTTGCGACCAATGATTGGCGGGAGCCGGACGTAATTCCAATGCTCCTAATACATGCTTAGTCAGAGGCGAGTATCGGGAAGTCAATCCAAGGATTTCGGTTCGCCGACGAATCGCTAAAGCTGTGCAACGGACAATTTCTCGAGCATTCATCGGTGTCAACATCGCCGGTTGAACGGTCCCGCCTTGCTGGATGACTGCAAAATTATTTAGGTTGCCACGAAAAATGGATACGGTATCTGGTGTCTTGCCCAGTGTCATCTGCCGCATCGACGGCCCCCACGTGACTTTCCGTGTCGATCGATAACTTTGAGGTAGAACGTTCGGTATATATAAACGCATGATCCACTGTTGATTTGCTACAAATATATTCAACGCTTGGTCATACTGCTGTAGTGCCTGTCGTGCCTGACCCATCTGAAAATAGCACTCACCTAACATGGCGTGGTGACAAATTGAATCAATCCACTCACCGTCGGAACTTTTCACTCGACTCGTGCGGTTGAATTCCGTCGCAGCTGTGCCGAATTCGCCTTCGTGAAAAGCGCTCATCGCAAGCCAATAATCATTACGCGGATATCCGGAACTGCCTTGCCCATAACACGCGGGAGCCCATGACACTAATATTATCACCAGTAGACAGGACCCCATAAAGCGAGTCGGTGTTTTTCTAGATTCTAATAGTTTATTTAACCAACGGCTGTTTACCATCGCCTTGCCCCCTGTGTGCCAATCATTACTATCCATGATGGATACGTCTGTATACGTTATCGGCCTTTTTGTGAATTTCAAAACACCACGCTTATCAATGATACGAACTGTTAGCCAGTAAATGCGAGTCTTTTAAGAAACAAAATCAATATGCCGTTGCCTACCTTCCCCACAGTTCCTATATGCGCATAAATAGCTTGATAAATTGCCGTCCAAGCAAACAACTTTTTTATCACAATTAAGACAATTAATCCAAAGATCTTGACGATCGCAGACGATTTGAAGTTTCGTTAAGTCAAAGAACCCGTTTTCTCACGTTTGAATTCATGGAAAAAACAGAAAGCATGTCAAATAAAAATCACCGCTTAGCATTACGTCTATGCACTGTAATCGCGTTCACTGGACTCGGTTTATTTACCGGTTGTCAAAGTCAGATTGGTGGACAAACGTTGCCCAGTCCGCACTATCTCACAGACGACGTTCAATACTTTGCTCCGACAAGCCAAATGAAACTGCAGAAGGAAGCTGCTGTTATGCAAGAATACAATGCCCAGCGGAAACAAAACAGCAACTAGTGTAAGTGGTTCCCCCCCCTCGCACTATCTCCAACCTCGGTAATAGTTCAATCGGCGAATTCTTACCGAGGTTTTGCTGCGCAGCGTGTCAGCTTTTCACGTCGAGTCATCCGCGGTTTTTTCTCTTAGAGACAATCGTCTACGACCCTAGAACCTCATGCAAGTGAAAATGGTGTTTCCCTAGTTCACCTCCATAATTCCCAGCTCCTATTTGCAGAATGCATTCTCCAGCAATCGCTCGTGCAGCTGCTGCCATCCCTTTTTCAACCGCTGCTTCATCCACTCCATCTACCACAATCTCATAAACAGCGACTGTCTCATCCAACAACATTGATTCAACACGTCCTCGCAGCGTCGGACAATATGCTTCGGCTGTGGAAGCCGGCAAAGATTTATAAATTGAACCGACTTTACTGCCACTACGGGCCACACCTCCTGGGAATGGTGCAATCACACCTGAGCATGCGGCAACAGCTTCAGCACCTCGGCGAGCGGCCGCCAACGCCGCAGTCTTACAGGAACTCTGGAGAATGACATTTCCGCCACCAACTCCTCGACCTACATTCAAAGTGTCTTGAACCAAGAACTCGCCATCCATGACCGGGACGCGCCAATAGCGCCGATCGGCGACCATTTTCGCTTTTTGAAATCCATCGCCAAAAAACCGTATTTGTTTCCCTAAGCCAATTCGTACTTCTGAATCTGGATTGCCGTCATAAACTGCTGTCGAAGGACATGTCATAACGCATTGCCCAACTCGGTTCGGTACTGCTTTCTGTAGTGCCTCAGCCGAGAACCCAAATACTAGTACCTCCGCACCAATCCGTCCATCAGGCGTGTCAACCGGATCAAGTCGAGTGGAAATACCGGTTTCAGCATCACAGGAAATTACCGAAGCGCTGTAGCCTGTCACTTCGTTTAGAGCTGCGTTGAGCCAATATTCATCTGCAGCCGTAATAATCAAACTAACAAAATGCATCGAGAATGCTTCTGCAAATGTTTCTTGAATTTCCGTTTCACCTATCTTCACGTAAATACTCTCCAATTCAAACTAATGCTATCCCCAGCAAACAACATTCTCATAATGACTCGCATCGCAAACCTTGCCAAGTGCAAACGGTGACAGCACAATTTCGGGTGCATCTCCTCTTAATATGCGTATATACTTTAGATGTCGCATCACGTAAAACAGATCGATCCAATAATATATCACAACTAGCAACAGAAAGGTCTTTTCAGCGTGGCGGAGCAATTCGATCCTTATCGAAAATGGCTTGGGATTCCCGACCAATCTCAGCATCCTCATCATTATCAATTACTGGGTCTTGCGCTTTTTGAGGATGATCCCGACGTCATTGAAAATGCGGCGAATAGGCAGATGACCCACGTCCGATCATTTCAAACCGGCCAATACGCAAGTTATTCTCAGGACTTACTAAACGAAATTGCACAAGCCAAAATCTGTTTATTGCAACCAGGCTCAAAAGCGAGCTACGACTTACAGTTGCAAACTAAATTAAAATCCCCCGCTCCCCATCCAGGGATGGATCCTATGACACCTGTTGCTACAACAGCTATTCCAGTCGCTGCGGCAGCTAACACTGAAGTGGCAACATCAGTTAGAGCAGCAGCGATTGAACAAGCAACACCCGTTCGTCCAAACAATCCGGTGGTTGAGTTGCCCAACCAAGCAAACACTGGATCGAATCCAGTGTCGCGGCGTGCTCGCAAGCGAAAATCTAATGCCGGGCTGCCATGGCTACTGGCTTTAGGTGCACTTATCGGTGTAGGTCTCCTAGTCGCTGTTCTCATGCTCCTTTTAAATAACAACGATATAGCCCCTAAATAGCACTCTCAACTGGGGATTTTCTGATATGACCAAACATCGCATTTTACTTACCGATGTTGCTTGGCCCGATACAAATATTGAACAATCGTTGTGTGCCAATGCCAATTGCGAACTTGTTATATCACCAAGTACGGATGAAACCACATTAATCGAACTGGCTGAAAATGCGGATGCGATTGTCACCTGTTGGGCCGAAATAACCGCGGGGGTGATTGCTGCAACTCAAGGACGTTGCCAAGTGGTGAGTCGTTTAGGAATCGGGCTCGATAATATCGATGTGAACTACTGTACGCAACATCAAATCCCCGTCACCAATATTCCAGATTACTGTTTGCAGGAGGTTGCTGAACATACCATCGCATCCATTTTCACCATGGGCCGACGACTTGGCGCCTTTCACTTGCGAACAAAAAACAATGACTATCGCCGAGAGGTTGAGCCCCCTATTCGCCGCATTCACGGCCAAACGTTGGGAATCATTGGGTTAGGTAATATTGGCCAACGGGTAGCATCTCTAGCAAATGCCGTCGGACTAAACGTCATCGGAACTCGACGTGACATGACGCAATTGATCGCCGGCGTCCGACTCACAAATCTCGCTGAGGTGATTAACATCAGCGACTTCGTTTCACTACATTTACCACTCACACATGATACCCAGCACATGATAGGGGAACCTCAATTCGCCGCGATGAAGGATAGTGCCTTTTTAATCAACACGGCACGTGGAGGCCTAGTGGATCACACCGCGCTAGCCGCTGCACTGGAGAGCAAGCAGATTGCCGGTGCTGTTTTAGATGTACAGACCCCCGAGCCTCCCGATCTGACAATCCCGCCCTACAACGATCCACGCGTAATTGTTACACCTCATACAGCATTTATTTCTACAGAATCCATAACCGACCTCCGCACTCGCTGCTTTGAAAACACACTCAGCATCTTATCCGGCGCCCCAGGCAAATTCGTCGTTAACCTCTAAACGTCAACAACGACCATCGGCGGGAACATTTGTGTTGAGTCGTAGCAATTTTTGCCCTATTTCAAACCAACTCAATTTACCTATACTTATGCCGTAAATTGAACCAGCTTTTGTTTACCGAAAGGTAAAACCGTGACAAGCCACTCGCAATTCCCATTCTTCTTCGCTTTGATGCTGATCGTTACAGCAGGGTGCTCAGTCGACCGCGCCATGCATGCACCTTCTAAGAAGAATCTAGATATTCTTCAAAAAGGCAGTTCGCGTTACAAGCTAATTGGAGAACTTGGACCTCCTGTTTATACGGACTCTAAAAATGAAATTATCACGGATGTCTTTATCTTTGAGCAAGGACATTCTGATACTGCCAAATACTTACGTGCAGCGGGGTATGGAGTCGCGGCGCTTTACACAATTGGCTTATCGGAAATATTCAGCCCAGCCATCGAAGGCAACATTACATACTCTAAGATTCAAGTCGAAATTCAATACGATCAAAACCAGCAGGTATCACACGTAAAATTGACTCGAGACGGTATTGAGATACCAGCGGTGACTGCTGCAGCGGCGAGCGAAACTCTATCTACCACAAGCCAGCCTTAACGCTGGATGGCTTCTACGCCGTCAACAACTGGAGCGTCACTAACGTCTTTCAAACATAGCGCATTTTCACCCCCACGAGATCTCGTTCTGACAGCCATTTCATTCGCCCGTGCAAAATCGTTGGATATCAAATCACCAAACCCTAATGACGTCAGATGATCTGTTTGTTGCTGAGAAAGCGAGCCGGTTACGCCGCGGCGATGCAACATGGCAATCACCGCATATTCTGGATATCCGTAATCAAGCAATCCTATTAATTCATCCGGAGTTATGGGCCTGCGGATGTTAATAACAGCATGCGTCGAAACCCGTTCTCGCTGTCGATCACGCCATGCCCAATCCCACCAGGTGCCGATAGAATTCCCGCGCGTTTCCGCCAAATAATCCGTGCCGTAAATATAATCCGTATATAAAACAAAATCTTGTGTGAACCCGTTTTTCAGCAGCTGTTTTATTTCTGCAAAGCTCAACGGATATCCGAACGGATTTCGCCGCACATATTGATAGATACCATTTGTCGTCACACCGGCTTGCCTGAGTGCATATATCGTTCGGAAACTTGTCGGTTGCAACAATTCATCTTTAGTATTCTGCGGAGCAGTCGCCAACATCAATTGATTATATGAATGTTCAGCAAGCCCCTCGATTCCTAAACTGCCTGCATAACCAATCGAAACAATTCCTATTCCGGCAGTTAAACTTATTGGATGAAATGGAGCTAAAAGCACCATTGGAGTGACGACTGCTAAAACGACAGAACCAGTAACACCCGCAACATGGCGAATCTTACCTGAAGGATTTGCAGCAAACAGATTCGACGATGTTATTTTACTAAACAGTCCGCGTTCGGATTCTAAGCCCAACGGCGCCCATGGATGACTGTCAGAGTTATATCGATACGCATTACATGCGGGAAGCGAGAGGATGATGCCAATTAAAAAAATAGCGCAGTGACGGTGCACAATTAAACTCCACAAAAAATTCGTTGAACGCGAAAGATTGTCGTCGACAATAACTGTATTCGTCAATAGAAACAAACACAAAAATTCGTTATCCTATTAGCATAGATGTTTGCCTATTTAAACCTCAAAATCATTGAACTAAAATGCGCCTTCACCATCTCATTACAATCCTCATAGGTAATCTAGTCGCGATAACAATAGTGGCCGATGACGATATTGACTATATTCGTCAAATCAAGCCATTGTTAATTGAACATTGTGCGAATTGTCATAATACCGACCTGCAGGAATCCGGCTTTCGTGTTGATGTCGGTGCTTTACTTATTCGAGGCGGCGATCATGGAGCTGCGGTCATCGCTGGCAAGCCAAACGATAGCTTACTAATAAAGGCAATGCGTGGTACCAGCAAAATACCTCAAATGCCACTCGACCTAGACCCTCTTACCACACAACAAATCGACCTTATTGCTAAATGGGTTGAACAGGGGGCCCAGCTCCCGGATTCGGAAAGTGTTGATCCTTCAGCTCGACGACCAAGCGACCACTGGGCCTTTCAACCTATTATCCGGCCGACGTTACCGTCACCCAAAAACAAGCAGCAAGCACATAATCCAATTGATTTATTTATTCTCGCTAAGCTCCAAGACGAAGGTCTCGAGCCCGCCCCGGCAGCTGACCGTAACACGCTAATTCGCAGACTCTATCTCGATTTGCTCGGCATTCCACCAACGATTGAACAAATCAAAAAATTTGTCGACAACAACAATCCCACGGCCTATACAGAACTCGTTGACGAAATCCTAGCTTCACCTCGCTATGGTGAACGTTGGGGACGCCATTGGCTGGATCTGGCCCGCTATGCCGATTCCAATGGCTTTACCGTCGACGGATCACGTGAGATTTGGAAGTATCGTGAGTGGGTAATTCATGCACTCAATCAAGACATGCCCTTTGACCAATTCACGACCGAACAGATGGCGGGTGACTTGCTTCCAAATCATACCACGGACCAGTTGATTGCCACTGGTTTCCATCGCAACACGCTTATTAACCAAGAGGGCGGCACGAGCGACGAACAGTTTCGGGTCGAGGCGGTGGTTGACCGCGTGAACACGACTAGCGGCGTTTACTTAGGGCTTACCATTGGGTGTGCTCAATGTCACCAACACAAGTTTGACCCCATTTCTCAGCGTGATTTCTATGAGCTGTATGCAATTTTCAACAATTGCGAAGACAATAACGATGCTGCTGGTTCTGGACCAATTATCAAAGTCCCATCACAACGCCAAATAGAACTTGGTAAAAGTCTACAAACACAATTAACTACGGCGGAAACACCATTGGCGAAGCATGACAAGCAATTCGCCGCAGGTTTTAGCGAATGGAAAGAGACGCTGGCCCAAACTGATGCAATTCACTGGAGTACACTTCAACCTGAATCATGGACGACTGCCAACGGAGCAGTGCTAAACATCGTCAATGAAAATCAATTGCTGGTAGACTTTAGTATTCCTGCAAATGACACTTACACGGTCCATTATTCGTCATCACCACAACGCGTCACTGCAATACGACTAGAACCCAAAACACACAGTAACCTTCCCAAAGGTGGACCTGGGCGCGCTAGTAACGGAAATTTTGTGCTCTCAGAATTCAAGGTATATCTGACAACCGCTGAGGGAGTACGGGAAGAACTGTCCATTGCCCGCGCCATCGCCGATCATTCTCAAGATGGTTATCCAATTTATCACGCCATCGACAAGAAAGACGGAACTGGATGGGCAATCAATGTGAATTCCGGCAATGCCAATGTAAACCGCGAGGCTACTTTCTTTCTCGCAAAACCTATCGATATATCAGCAACCGATAAGTTAACCATCGAATTAGAACACGCAATTAACGACAAATACCTCATCGGTTGCTTTGCCCTCTCGACCACTTCCGCCAACACGTCATTACTGCAAGTCCCCGCTAGTATTCAACAACTTGTTAAGAAAGAAAAACGGACTGAGGACGAAGATCAACAAATCGACAAGGCCTACAAACAAACCGACCTCACACGGACATCGCTGGTTAAGGTAGTCGATAGCATTAAAGCCAAACTCAACGCTCACAAAAAATCGATCCCTTCCACAATGATCCTGCGTGAACTCGAAAAATCTCGCACGACACATATTCAAATTCGCGGGGATTATTTACGTACAGGCGCCGTTGTTCAACCCTCCGTACCAACTGTATTACCACCAATCACCTTAGACGACCGCTCTATCAACCGTTTAGATTTTGCACAATGGCTGACCAACGATGAAAACCCGTTGACGGCCCGCGTCACCGTTAATCGATATTGGCAACGATTCTTTGGCTTGGGAATTGTAGAAACTGAAAATGATTTCGGCACCCAAGGCTCGGCACCCTCACACCCCGCATTACTTGATTGGCTCGCCAGCGAATTCCGTGATAATCATTGGGGCATAAAATCATTACATCGATTGATCGTTACCTCGGCAACCTACCAACAAGTTTCTGTCGTCTCGGCAGAGCTCATTGCCAAAGATCCTCGGAATCGACTGCTGGCACGACAATCAAGAATCCGCTTGGAAGCAGAGGCTATTCGAGATTCCAGTATCCAATCTGCCGGAGTCCTTTCCACCAAAATTGGGGGCCGAGGAGTTTATCCACCTCAACCTGCCGGAATTTACGTGCTCACTCAACAGAAGAAAGCGTGGCCTGAAAGCCAAGGTAACGACCGATTTCGCCGCGGCATGTATATTTTCTTTTGGCGTTCAAGCCCCTACCCATTGATGCCGACATTTGACGCACCCGAAGCAAGTGTAACGTGTACTCGCCGCTCCCGCTCCAACACACCATTGCAAGCATTAACGCTGGCAAATGACCGTTCGTTTTTTGAATTCGCGCAATTGCTGGCTGAGAAAATCCTACAATCTGATGCTACATCTGATGCAGACCGTATTCAACTGGCGATGCGGCGAACGCTAGCCCGCGATCCAACCCAATTTGAACAAACCCGTTTACAAGCCTTCATAGACACTCAAAAAACTTGGTATGCCAAGAATCCACAGCACGCAAAAACAGTGGCACCCGATTTTATTCCATCCGATTGGGAAGTATCCGACGCCGCTGCTTGGACAGCACTATCTCGTGTTCTGTTGAACCTAGATGAATTTATTACTCGCGAGTAACCACTGTTATGAATTCAAATTCCAGCAACAATCAAAACCACCTCGTGCATCAACAAACTCGTCGCCATTTTTTTGGCAGCGCTGGAGTTAATCTCGGATCGCTCGGTCTAGCTTCCTTGCTGCTTGGCGACGATCTACAGGCTCGGTCTGCCCCTTCAACTTCCACTAGCAAACCACATTTTACGCCCAAAGCCAAGCGTGTCATTCATTTGTTTATGGCTGGCGGCCCAAGTCAACTCGAATTATTTGACTACAAACCCAAACTACAAGAGATGCATGGCCAGGTCATCCCTGAATCTTACGTCGA
>JABJJO010000119.1 GCA_018660825.1 Planctomycetaceae bacterium
ATCGAGGTGCCATTTGCCGTCACGGAAGACTCCGATCTGGTCAACTCCATCTCCATTGAAATCGCCGACCACGGGAATGTCGCCTGCTTGGCCAAACTCAACCACTTGGTCACCAGCAGATATGCGGCCATCGCCATTGGTGTCTAATTTCCAGTGACCATCCTGATAAGTACCGATGTTATCAACGCCATCGCCATTGAAATCGCCGGTCACAGCGACTTCTTGTCCGCGTCCATACTGGAACACATGGTCGACAACATCCGCGCGCACATCACCGCGGGCGGTCGTTTGCATAAGGCGGTTGCGAGATGCACCTAATTGTCGAGTCGGTGGGACATTTTTTGGCTTAGTAACTTCTCGGTTTGCTAAATCGGGTAGTCCGGGATCTTGTGCCAAGGTCTTATTATCACCAGGCCATTGCAATCCATAGACGCCAATATCGTCTTTCCCATCGCCGTCCCAGTCTCCAACGACTGGAATATCCTCATCCGAACCCATCTCCGCCCACAGATCGTCGTCATCCCAGCGGCCATTCCCATTGATGTCAATGAACCAATAGCCGTCGCTGTACATGGCAACCTCAGCAACTCCATCACCGTTAAAGTCAGCGGCAACCGCAACGGCTTCAGCGACTCCAAGATTTAAATGAGTAACATCGATTATTGTGCCGGTCAGCGTTTTAGCCTGCCAAGCTCCGGTGTTCGTGAAAGCCGGGTTCCAGATAGTGTCGCGAGTAAATGTCACAGGTGTCATGACCGACAACGGCAGAATATCACCTCGTGGCATACCACCGTCAACGACACTAAGGTGCCAAGCGTTCAGCATTGAATTTAGCGCGTGACCTGATCCGAATACTGGGATATCTATATTGTGATTACTTGTCGTATCAAGTTGACCGTTGATGGGCGGATCCGCATCGAACCCGTTGGTTTGAATCACCGGATTTGACGGTGGGTTGGGTATTTCGATAACGGGGGGTGGTAATCGCGGAGGCTCGTTATCCGCAGGTTCTACGGTTTCGACTGGGGCAACTATTCGGACGCGATACTCGCTGAAGAAATAATCTGTCGCGATTTGTCCAAACGCTAATTCAATATTGGTTATCTGGTCATGTTCCGCAGCAACCGTCCCGCCTGCTGTACCGGCATGGTCTATTCCATCATGAAAACCCATTGGCTGATTTTCATTGAGTTTGTAAGTGCCTTGTGCGAGCCCCGCAAAAGAGAATTCACCCTGAGCGTTAGTTAGCGCCCGTGCCGTATTACCAGTTGTGAGATTTGTCAAGGTTATTTCGACGCCATGCAGTCGTCGATCGTTGATGGAAATCTCCCCAGCAGGTGCCACAACGTCGGCGACTTGTAATTCACTTGGAACTACGATTGTCTCTCCGTCTTGGAATACAATTCCAGATATCTGTGCCGGCGTATATTCGTAGAAATTGTAATCTACGGCTTGGTCGCCACTGCGGAGTAAGATCGAGTGGATGGAATTGAGGCCATCGGTGACACCAACGGTGTGCCCATCAATGTTGCCAACTTTTTCCGGTCCGTCGAATAGGCCAGTGGGAGTGGATTCGATGACGGAGCACATTCCAGGTAGCACTGTACTAAAAAAGTAATTACCGTTTACGTCGGTTAATTGAATTTCGTCTGATTGACTTGTTGAACACTGGAGTTCTACAGCGACGTCGGCAGTTGGTACATCTTGACCGTTGAATGTCGTGAAGACGGTACCGGCGAGGCTTGCATAGGCTGTTTCAGCGAAATCTACTTGCGTGATGTTTTGGCCACCCTGCGTCACTACGATTTGTGAAATGGTATCGAGATCTAGGATGACACCGCTAGGTTGTCCATTGAGTTGACCGAGCCGGGCAGTGCTGTTGATCAGTCCGAGCGGTTGTTGTTCGCGGATTTCGTAGGTTCCGGGTTCGAGGCCGCTAAAACCATACGCACCAGATTCATCAGTGTTTTGGACTTGCCCTGTGGGGATATAACGATCGGCTTCATTTTTCCATAATTCGATTTTAACATTGCTAAGTGGGTAATCCTCTACGTTACGTTGTTGGTTATTATTGGTATCCATGAAAACAGAACCGCTGATTGACGAAGGCGATTGCTGTTGTTGTACTGAGATGAAAGCGCCCGCGGTGCGATCCCGAGCCCCCGCGGCGTTGTCGGCAGGAATGTCGAGGCCGCTTGTGGTATGAGCGGGATCATAGGCATTCCAAAATAGCGTCATTCCGCCGGCATCTTTATAGCCAGGCGCGGAGAATTCAGCAGATAATCGTACACCTTGGAATTCGACGCCCGACGTGATCGGGTCAATACCTGAGTTGATAGTAGTGAGGTCTGTTTCGTGCGGGTTCAGGAATTCGACTTCGTCAACATCTACTTCCAATATCAGGCGATCTCCGGCTTGGAATCCTTGTAAGTTGACAATTATCGAGCTCCCGCCATCGCTGACTTGTGTTGTCAGGGTGGCCAGTGGATTTTGCACGGTCCACTGTTTCACTGACAGTGGAATTGCTTGATCGGCTCCTAGTCCTCCCGCGAGCGTATCAAAAATGACGTCGGCTGAGTCAAACCCGAGTTGGTCATGGTCACTGTTGATGATTAGCCGAGTTAATTCGGAACTCTGGGCACCGCCATTGAACGTTACTTCGAATGTGTCACCGATTTGATCGGACCCAAGGTCAGTTTCTTGGTAGACCACCCCTAGATTTATAAGATCTGCGGCCAGCAAACAACGCTGTTCGAGTAATTCGAATTTACTCAAGCGGACAGTGTCGCGGCGTTGATTCTGTCCGACGTACTGCTTAGGCCGTCGTGCGAATTTTGTGAATAACCGTTTCATGGAGGTGTTTTAGGAGAGAGAGAAAATGGCTGAGCTATTTGCGATTAGCGGTGGATTGTTTACTGACTCGAATTACTTCTTCTGCTTTAGTCTTTATTTGCCACGTGCGAATGGATGTATCAAAACTACCGGAAACGAGTAGTCCCGTGCGCCCGTCGTTTGCGGGCGAAAAGGCAAGCGTAATGACGCTGCCTGAGTGGCCCTGAAAAACGTGTGTTTGTTGTTTGGCGTCGATGTCCCAGAGGTGAATTTGGTTATCACTGCTACCAATGGCAACTTGAGCACCTCCGCACACGGTCAATGCAAACGGCAGTTGTTTTTCCAGTGCGATGGAATATCCCAGATTCTTGTTAGTTGGATCGACGGCAAGTGGGCTTACGCGGAGGGTGCGATCATCACTGATACTGACGAGATATGAATCGGATTTGATAAAGCTGAGGTCTCGAATTCTTCGTTGATGAGCGGCAACGGTAGCAAGCAGTTCGCCGGTTGTTGTAGACCAGATGCGAATCATTCCGTCGCGCCCACCACAGGCAAGCCGGTCGCCAGTTGTGGAATACGCTAGGCCGCGGATATCCGAAGTGGGATGCTGGTGTTGCTGAGTGATTTGTTTATCTGCTAAATCAACGACGGTCACCTTTGAATTGAATCCACCGATTGCTAAGTGGGTTGCTTGAGGGTTTATAGCGATACGCCAAATGGCATGATCAACTGTAAGTAGCACGTCTAGTTGTCGCCCACTGACACAGTCCCAGCGAATGACTTGACCATCATCGCCGGCGGTTGCCAGAATATTTGAATTACCGATGAATTTGGCTGTGCGTACCCAGCCGTTGTGTCCGTGTAGCTGATGCACCTGCGTTCCAGTTTTTAAATTCCAGATACGTACGATGTGATCATCGCCGGCGGTCGCCATGAGATCCCCAGCGTCTTGTAAACAGACGCTGCTGATAACAGGTTGGCGATTCTGGACTAGGCGGCCAGTCGGCTCAGCGGGCAGCGCCTGACCAGCGAACAGTAAACCGATGATTGTCGCTATGATCGATGGGAATCGTCTAATTTTAAAGCAAAAAATCATCCGTAGGCTTCCGTGCACGCGGCTAACAAAAAAGTATTCGTCGGAGAATATCCGTACTTCTGTTATCGGCGCGTACAACGGGCTACGGCGAGAGAGGTTGCCAAAGCTACGAACCTGTCAATTAAGCAGATAAACCGGTTGTAGCGATTGTGAGCAGCGGTTGGCGACTAGTCATTTGCAGGTTAATGTACTTGCAAATAAATGCAGTGTTATTGAATTTCGCGGGCTGTCGGACCCGTGTAGACTTGTCGCGGACGGCAAATGCGTTTGCCAGGTGACGCGTGCATTTCTTGCCAGTGCGCGAGCCACCCAGGTAGGCGTCCTAGCGAAAACAAGACGGTGAACATTTCAACAGGAATACCAATTGCTCGATAAATCACACCCGAATAAAAATCGACGTTCGGATATAGCTTGCGATCTACGAAATAAGCGTCTTCTAAGGCAACCTTTTCAAGTGACTGTGCAATTTCGAAGAGCGGATCATCAAGGTCTAGTTTTTCCAGTAGCACATCACATGCTTTTTTAATGATCTTGGCACGGGGGTCGTAGTTTTTATAGACGCGGTGTCCAAAGCCCATTAAGCGGAAGTTGTCATCTTTGTTTTGTGCTTTCGCGACATACTTGGCGACGTCATTATTGTCGTCGCCAATCATTTTCAACATTTTGACGCAGGCTTCATTAGCCCCGCCGTGCAGTGGTCCCCACAGGGCACAGATGCCGCCGACGATCGACGCATAGAGATTTGAGTTTGCAGAACCGACCATGCGGACGGTCGAGGTGCTACAGTTTTGTTCGTGATCAGCATGGACGATCAACAGTAAATTCATTGCGTCGACGAAATCTTGATCGATTTCATATTCACCATTTTCGTCGGCGAACATCATCGTTAGGAAGTTTTCCACGTAACCCAATTCTGGATTAGGAGCGATGAAGGGTTGCCCGGCAGTATGGCGATGGCTGTAGGCGGCGATCGTTGGTAGCGCCGCGATAAGGCCTTGGGTAGCGCTGGCGACTTGCTTAGCATCGAGTGGATCCATTTGATCGGCACGATGGGTAGAAAGTGCTTGAATCGCGGCTGAAATCATTGCCATTGGATGGGCAGATGTGGGGAAGCTGCGTATTAAATCCTGCACGCCGCTGGGGATCGCCATTTCGGCGATAATCCCGCTGCGGAAGGATTCGCGTTGTTGTTCGTCGGGCAATTCGCCGTTTAGCAATAGATAGCAGGTATCGATGAAATCGCATTTTTCAGCGATGTCTTCGATGGCATAACCACAGTAACGTAAGATTCCCTGCTCGCCATTAAGGAATGTAATTCCGCTTTGAGTAGAGCCGGTGTTTACAAATCCTTCGTCCAGTGTGATTGCACCAGTCGTTGCTCGAAGTTTACTAATATCGAGTCCACGTTCTTGTTCGGAACCGACAATGATTGGTAGCTCAAGTTCCTGTTCGCCTAACGTCAATTTCGCTGTATCCGACATTCATTCCGCCTGTAAAATAATACTTCTTTGGAAGCCTACTATGTAGTATTTCTGTAATCTTTATGGCGTCTAGTATACCAGCATGGTGGTGATATTAAAGTAGGGGCGGCGTCCACCGTAGGCCTGTTTGTATTAACGGGCCGGCACGAGACTTGCCTACTGGGCGAGGCTGTTCCAGACAGGAATTTGCAGTTTGACTTGTGCAATGTATTTTTGCACAGCTTCGTTGCGGCGGATAATCCGCAGTTGGTCCTTAATGTCGTTTTGGACTTCGCCAAATGCTTGTTTGCCGGCGACGGTTCGCTCAACGACTCGAATGATATGCACACCTTTGTCGTCGGTGATGACAGGACTCATGCGATTCACCGGCAGGTTAAAGATCGCTTGGTCTAATGGTTTGCTCACGAGATTGCCTGGCTCGACCCAATCATAGTTGCCACCATTTGTTGCTTTTAGATCTTCTGACCATTGCTTAGCAATTTCATCAAAAGGAGCTCCATTTAATACTCGGTTTCCCATTTCACAAACAAGTCGATAGGCTTCTTGTTGCGGATGGTTTTTGGATAGAACTGAAAGTTGTTGCCAGCGAGCTTTGGTATTGAATTGATAATCGGCTATGTTTTTGTTGTAATAGTCCAGCATTTGCCGATGGGTGATTTCTTCTTGTAAGTTCACGTTTTGTACGATCAACTGGCGGCCGAAATTAACTTCGGCAAACCGCATCTTTTCCATTTCGTAGGATGATCCAAAGCGGCGGAGGATTTGATCGAGCTCATGCATCGTCTCAGCATCGTCGGCGACCATTAAAATGCTCAATTGAGCCAAGTGCATATCTTCTTGACGAAGTTGTTTGAGTTCCTTTTTGTCAGCGGCTTTGACTCGCGGCAGCATTTCTTCAAGGGCACCATCGAAAGCTGCGGCGGACACGGAGTCGATTCGTTCATCTAACGTTTTCAGTTCATCTTGTTTTAAAGATTTACGAAATGCTACGTATAAAACTTTGGCATCAATCGCTTGTTGTAACAGCGTCGTTAATAGGATTTCTTTTTGTCGCGCAATGTCGTCACGGTACTTGGTTAATTCGGCCGGAGGAATATCTTGAATGAAGTTCCACATCACCATTTCGACTTGAGGTAATAAATCACCGGCCATGATGTACTCGGACCCAACAGTCGCTAATACGGTTGTTGGCTTAAACAACTTAGGCGTTTGCGGTAGTTGTTGTCGGCGACGTTGAGGGTATTGAGCAGTTTGAGGATTACGGCCGCGCGGAAGATTTGCCACGCGCGGGTTCGGTTGATTTTGTAGCGGCCGCGCCGTTGGATAACCCTTAGGATAAATAGGAACCTGTTGGGGAACCGTTTGCGCGAGTAACTCGGAGGCGATCAGCCCAAGTATCCCTGCGATGGTACAGATTAATCCCTGTCGTAATTTAATACCGTCAATCATCCGCGCCTAAATCCCTCAAAGGTTTATACACAATAAATTCTCGGGGGATTGTAGAGTTTTCAGAGCTATGGCTGCAACAGTGATTTAACGAACTCGATCATTAAAGCACCTCCCGAAACGGTTTCGGGGACCGTCACGTAGGCGGTGTGTTCATCCGCAATCCGCAGGTTTATTGCTGAATTGCGAGCGAGTTGTTTGATACGCGCTGCATCGGTGTATCGAATTCGCAGAAAACCATCGTCATTGATGATGGCGGCAATCTGCCACAGGGCAGCTTCTAAGCGAATTTCGGACAATTCGAGCAGTTGGGTGGCAGACATTGGCAAGCGGCCAAAGCGGTCTTTTAATTCGGTTTCAAGCTCACTGATTTCACCAAATTCACATATTTTTGATAGTCGACGGTAAAAATCAATGCGTGCTCGAATGTCCGTTACGTAATCATGAGGTAGGTAAGCGTCCACAGGCAGGTCCAATTCAACATCGACCGCTAGTTTAGGCGGTAATTTTTTAAGTTGTCGTACGGCTTTTTCGAGCAGTCCGCAATAAAATTCATACCCCACCGTGGCAATGTGACCACTTTGTTGAGGCCCTAATAAATTACCCGCTCCCCGAATTTCCAAATCTCTCATGGAAATCGCAAACCCCGCTCCCATCTCGCTGTACTCCTCGATAGCGCGTAACCGACGTGCCGCGTCAGGAGTAATATGTTTATGTTGATCGACGAGCATGTAACAATAGGCGCGGTGTTTGTAGCGGCCTACGCGACCACGCAATTGATGTAAATCGGACAGTCCATATCGATTGGCGTCATCTACAAAAATTGTGTTTGCATTGGGGATATCTAACCCGCTTTCGACGATGGTTGTCGCGAGCAATATGTCATAGTCATGATTCACAAAGCCAACCATGACTTGCTCTAAATCTGATTCCTTCATTTGACCGTGACCGATTTCGATGCGTGCTTGCGGTACAATTCTCTGCAATCGCCGTTTAACGGATTCAATATCATGTATTCGGTTATGTACGTAGAACACTTGACCATCGCGATCCAATTCGCGTTGAATCGCTGTGTGCACTAATTCTTCTTTAAAACGGACAACGCGTGTTTCAATCGACATGCGTTCTTCTGGCGCGACCAGTAGATTTGAAATGTCACGTACACCGACCATTGCCATATGCAAGGTTCTTGGAATAGGTGTTGCCGACAGCGTCAGGACATCCACATTGTTGACAACGTTCTTCAACCGTTCCTTAATTTCAACCCCAAAACGTTGCTCTTCATCAATGATGACTAGTCCCAAATTTGCAAATTGCACATCCTTAGATGCCACTCGATGCGTGCCAATGACGACATCAATACTGCCTCGTCGTAGTCCCCGCACGACCGCGTGTTGTTCCGCGGACGAAGCAAAGCGACTTAGGCGAGCAACTTTGATTGGAAACTGAGCCATGCGGGCTTTGAACGAATGGTAATGTTGTTCAGCCAAGATCGTGGTTGGTACTAACACGGCCACTTGGTAACCACTGTCGATCGCTTTGAAAACAGCTCGCATCGCTACTTCCGTTTTGCCGAATCCAACGTCACCACACAACAAGCGATCCATACTTCGCCGGCTTTGCATATCTTCTTTGATATCTTCAATGGCAGATAACTGATCGGCGGTTTCTTCATAGGGAAACGACGCATCAAATTCTTGTTGCCAATTTGAGTCTGTGTGAAATTGGATACCTGGGCGAGCTTGGCGATTGGCTTGCAATTCCAACAATTCGGCAGCCATATCTTGCACCGCATTTTGAGCGGCTTGTTTTTGACTTTTCCAAGCAGCTCCGCCGATACGAGCGAGAGTTGGGCGTGTTTTACGGCCACCGATGTATTTTTGGACTAAATCGATCCGCGCCGCAGGCACATAGACTCGAGTTCCCCCATGGAATTCGATGACCAAGTGCTCAGCTTGGCAGCCATCTTTTTCCAACAGTTCTAGGCCGCGATAGCGACCGATGCCATGGGCCAAATGGATGATCAATTCACCGTCACGTAGTTCGTTGAAGCTATCTAATGGCCGACCCGTTTGCCGGATGTTGTGTCGCCGTAGTTGAGTTCTCTTAAATAGTTCACCAACACTGAGCACTACCGTTTTTTCGGAGACCCAGTGAAAACCTTGTTTTAGATAGCCGACGTGGTATGCAATGCGACCACGGTCTGTCGCTCGAGTCTCCAGCAATATCTCCTGCATCCGCTGGATTTCAGCTTCTGTGGGGCAAACAATCACGAGTTCATGGTCATTGCCAATTTGCTCGACCTGTAAGCTGATACTGTCTACGTCTCCTTGGAATCGTTCCACGGATTCGATAGCAAGAGTAATGTCATGTTCAAGTGTCCCTTCGGCTAGCCCGCTGACGACTAGGTGGCCAAAGTTCGTCAGGGTTGCGAGGACTTCATGAACACCATGGCATTGTTGATAATCAGCCGCTCGGCCAATGTACTCTCTGGCTTGACGATCAAGTTCGCCTAATTCAACCAGCGTCGTGCAACTACCGCTGGGTAAGTACGATGCCAGATGATCGTGGCCCTGATAAAACGCTCTGATTGACGTCAGTTCAATTTGCGTCTGCGTTTCAATGCTGCGTTGTGTGCGGACATCAAACAATCTCATGGATTCGATTTCGTCATCCCAGAATTCGACGCGCACTGGTTGATCCCATTCGGGTGCGAAAATGTCGAGGATACCACCATGTCGCGAAAATTCACCAGGCAATTCGATGGCGCTTGTAGCATGATATCCATTTTCAACGAACCACTGTTGCAGGTCGTCAATATCGATACGTTGTCCAATTTTGAGCGTACGAGTTGCTTGTCGCAACGATTCTTCTTCGGGAACGGGCTGTAGCAACGCTTGAATACTGGTCACCACCAACAGCGGTTCCGGCGATGGCACATCAGCAAACGCCATCAAGTTTTTGAGAACTCGAATGCGGTCACCATGGACATCATCGTTGTGATAGGAATCGCGCGTTTTTCCGCTGTTGACTACAGGGAAATGAACTGATCGCCGAGCGCTAAATAACAGCAGGTCATCGCGGAAATCATCAATCATTTTGTCGTGAGCTAACACAATTAGATTGACAGGCGTCTGCTGTTGGGTGTTGCTACAGATGCCAGCGGCGACGAGCGCGCAGGAGGAACCCCAGACTCCGTCAATGCTTACACCCTGCTGATTGGATACAGCTTGGATTGCCTCGGCGAAGTCCTCGCGATTAGTCAGACGCTGCGTCAGAGTTTGCATGCTGCGCGTTACATCATTACATCGTTACAGTATTCGTCCCGAGATAAATATAAACAACGGAGTCTAATTTCAATAGGAACAATTATCTTGCGTACTTGAGGTCACTTCTTCTTTCGTTCTTTGAGCGTACCAGCTTCGGCGGATTGTTTGTAGTACGGGTCAAGCGGATAACATCCTGAGGCCAAGGCATTGCGGGGAGCCGTGGTGCAATCACTGAATGTGCGACAGATTGATTTTCGCTGCATGGTTCCGGTTTGTAATGTGTCCGCCGGTAGATTCCAATAGGATAGAACCATTCTGCCGAGCCCAACCATGTCGACCCAACCTGCGCGAATAACTGCCTGAGCAACGTGTGGCAGATAATCCTGTAAATAGGAATAACCGGTGCCGACGAGCGGGATGTCTGGCACGGCTGCCTTACATTGTCGAACGGCTGTAATCTGTTTAGCAACGTCGAGCAAGGGGTCATGTGGAGGTTGGTATCCGTCGCTAGGTGGAAATGCTGCCGGACGTTGTAGGTGTGGATTGTAATAGGGACTACCGCAAGAGAGATTCAGCGCAGTTACTCCGAGTTCTTTTAAATCGGTCACGAGTTGAATTGGTTCAGTTAGATCGATTTGTGTTGGATCTTGAGGGTCGCAGCCAAATCCGCATTGGTAAGGCAATAACGATTGAAAATCAACTGGTTCGCCCCAAAGTGCCCCTTGCTGAAATGGGATGGTGTCAAAGAAGCTCAAGCGAACGAGGATTTGTAGGTTTGGACAGGCATCGTGAATGCGGCTGATGATCGTTTTCAGTAATCGAGTGCGGCCAGCAAAGTCGCCGCCGTAGATGCCATCGCGATTTGTGGCACTGAGAAACTCGTGTAAGAGATATCCATGGCAGCTTTTGACGTCGACGAATCGAAATCCCGATTGCTCGGCGGTTTGGGCTGCCTGTACATATGAATCGATCAGAGTTTCTAGTTCGTCGTCAGTCCATAGTACGGAGTTATCTTGAGGATCGATGCCATATTTGTCGTCTAGCAACGGATGATGGTACGCTATGCGCGGTTCGAGGTCTTGATTATTAGGGCGGCAGAAGCGGCCGGAATGTGTGAGTTGTAGTCCGACGAGCAAGTCGTCAGCGGAACCGAATTTTTCTACATGAGCTGTTGTCAGTTCTAGCAATAACTGTTGCAGCCCAGTAACGTGATCTGGAGTTGCTAATAATTGATTGGGGTTTGCTCTGCCGGAATGTTGCACTGCGGCAGCTTCACCTCCCCAGATTAATTTGGCACCACTTTCCCCAAAGTGCCTCCAGCGGCGGAACGTCTTGTCGCTTGGTGTGCCGTCCGTGTTGCCGTCCCAACCTTCCATGGGATGGATGCACCAGCGGTTGCCGACTTGGAAGTTACCAATTTGGATCGGTGCAGCTAGTGGTGAACCGCTCGCAGTAGTTTGAATTTCATCATCACAGGGCAATTCGATGTTTAGCTCGAGCAGGCGTGCGCGCAATTCCGCTGGACTACGGTAAGTGGCGATTTTATTGAATTGGTGCGAGGTCATTAGTGACTGTTGTTAGATGCCGTGTAAAGTTAAGTATCCATGTACATGAGTGGCGCGAAGGCCAAGCGAAATTTTCGCTGTTGCTGGTCAAGAAACTTGATCGTGGCGGTTCGCTTGTCACCCGATCCGGAGATTGATACGATCACACCGGAACCGTAGCGCTGATGGGCGACGAGCATCCCTTGTTCGAAATCGGCAAGTGCAATTTGTTTTGCCGTGTTGTTCTGGCTACTCTTACTGTCCGTTGATGCTAATAAATCTGCGGCTGTTGTGATGTTGGTCATTGCCGCAAGTTCATTAGCGAGATGGTCTATTTTGGGTGCCGGCTGTTGTGATTCGTGATCGCCGGCCTGCTCAAGAATTGCCTGAGCTTGTTGGAGTTTGGCCTCAATTTCTTCAGTTGCCAAGGCATCATGATCCGACTGATCTGGTTCAAAATAATCCGCGGTGGGTTCAAAATCACTATTGGGGTGGTTGCCAATCGATGCGAGTCCGCCGGCAGGGAGGGTGCATCGCATATCATCACGGGGAAGTTCATAAAGGAACTGGCTTGGTGATGCGATTCGCGTTTGTCCACGAAAGGTGCGGCGCTGACAATAACTGATTTGCAATTGCTGCTCTGCTCGAGTGATCCCGACAAACAGTAGACGTCGTTCTTCTTCGAGTGATCTGTCGTCGTCCATACTGCGTTCGTGCGGTAGTATACCGTGTTCTACGCCGACGATGAATACTGAGGGGAATTCTAGCCCTTTGGCTGCATGTAAACTCATCATGAGGACTTTATTGGTGTCTTGGTCGAATCCATCGACTTCGCTAACGAGCGCTACTTGTTCGAGGAATGCTTCCAGGTCGGTTTGGTTTTTCGCACTTGCCGCGTCATCTAGGTCTGCATCCGTGGCTTTATCTTCGTCAAAATGCTGTTGGAATTCACGGGCTTCGTTGATTAATTCATCCACGTTCGCACTACGATCTTCCCCTGTTTTCGCATCAATTTTTTCGAGGTAATTAGTGAATCCGCAGTTATCGACAATTTCGATAATTAGGTCACCTAGGGGTAGATGGACGGAGGTGGTAAAGACATCGATTAGAGTTACGAAACGACTAATCGCTGCCGCAGCGCGTTTAGAAAGTGTTTCGATCATGCCCGCTTCACGGCATGCTTCGAGCATTGTCAATTGATATCGCTCGGCGTGATTGCGGAGGTGCCCAAGAGTGGTTTTACCGATTCCCCGGGGCGGCATATTCACAATGCGTTCAAAAGCGACGTTGTTCGCTGGGTTGTTGACTAGGTGCAGGTAGGCAATGATGTCCTTGACTTCTTTACGTTTGAGAAATTCCAATCCACGGACAATCTGGAAGGGTATTTTAGGATTTTGGCTACGCAGTGCGCGCTCCAATGGCCGCGAGAATGCATTCACTCGAAAAAAGATAGCGAAGTCTTTGTAGTTGCGTTCGCCGCGTTTGACTTCGGCTGCAATTCGTTGAGCGATAGCAGCCGCTTCGTCATTGGGGTGTCCAAAACATACAAGTCGTACGGGTTCACCGGCGGCATTATCGGTAAACAATTTTTTGGGTTTGCGATGGCGGTTGTGGGCGATGAGTTCATCAGCGGTACGGAGTATTTTTCCGGTGCTGCGATAGTTTTGTTCTAGATGAACGACCTTGGCAGTGGGATAGTCTTTTTCAAATTCGCGGATGTTGGATATGTTTGCGCCACGCCAAGCATAGATTGATTGGTCGGGGTCGCCGGTGACGGATAGGTTTTGATTGTTAAGCGACAGAGCGTGGACGATGGCGTATTGAGCGAGATTGGTATCTTGATATTCGTCGACCATAATATAGCGATAGCGGTCGTCAAGTTGAGCGCGCAGTTCGGGGTTGTCACGTAGTATCACAGCAACGTGTAGCAAGAGATCGTCGAAGTCGACGGAGTTGCTGCGAAGTAGATATTTTTCATAGGCGGGGGAGGCTTTTCGAGTCACGTCCGTCAGAGCGCTATAACTATTGGTGCTACTCGTTTGGTATTCTTCGGGAGTTAGCAAGTTGCTTTTCGCATTGCTGATTTCCCAAGCGATGGAGTCTGCCGATGTGTGGGTTAACTGGATGTTAGTCGCGTCAATCGCGCGTTTGAGCGCTTGTTTGGAATCTTTACTATCGAGAATGGTAAAGTTCTCTGCGAGCCCGACGAGATTTCCGTGTTGTCGCAATATGCGAGCACAGAATCCGTGAAACGTCCCCATCCAATAACCTGGTGCGGAAACCAGTCGCTCGATACGAAGTCGCATTTCTTGGGCTGCCTTGTTCGTGAACGTCAACGCTAGGATGTTACTCGGATTCACATCTTGGGAGATCATGTAGGCAATGCGATGTGTAACAACTCGAGTCTTACCGCTACCGGGACCGGCGATCATCAATAGCGGACCGTCGATATGGGACGCTGCTTGGCGCTGAACCTCGGTGAGCGATGCGAGTATGTCTTCAGACATGATGACGTATGGGAATCCTAATAGTGTTCGTTCATTAGTAGCGTTCATTATAGAAGAACTTGGTGAATAACGTGAGTAGGTGAGTGACAGAGCGGTGTCAGGCAGTACTTGATTTATGGAACAGGCAGGTTGTGAAAAACATCCGCCCCTCGTATTGGTTAAATTGATTTACAGATTGCTAGCACTTTGTCAAAGTTTTTCCATAATTGTTTTGTCATTTTAGTGCCATTCATGTATGATTCGTGCTTCATGCTTTCACGTAAAAGCGTGTGCTGGCCAAGGATGGTCAATTATTAAATTCGCGTTTTTTTGGGAGGGAGTCCATGACACGCATTCCGTTAAGTGCTGTGGAAGAGCAGCGTCGTAGCTTACAACAACGTTTGGAGCTTAGCACAGCAGAAATTGGCCTTACAGTTCGTACGACCAATTGCCTAGAAGAAAAAGGTATCTTCTCGGTAAAAGACCTACTGCATGCAACACCAGCAGATCTGTTAAGCATTTCAAATTTTGGTGGTAAGACTTTAGAGGAAGTATACGATGCACTTGAGGCAATCGGTTTCTTCCGCACCAATTCAGCTGTTGCTGTATAGGTAAGCAAGTCCTTTATTAAGCCGAAAAACATCAATCCTAGGGCTCCGATGGACAATCATTCATCGGAGTCCTTTTTATTGCGCTTTTCATTGCTTTGTGAAGTGCAGTAAAATAATATGTGAGATTGAGATCATTTCACCGGACAAAAAATAATGCAACGACCTATTAAAATTATTTGTGGTTACCTAGCAACATTCTTTTTAGCGTGTACTTCTTGTTCCTTTCTTTGGGGTGGAGATTGGCCACAGGGTTTAGGTCCAAATCGCAACGGCGTCGCGCAACAAGAGAAACCCTTGCAAGCTTGGCCGGAAAGTGGCCCGGTGACTGCTTGGAGCCATACTTTGGGGAGTGGGTTTGCAGGCCCGATTGTTGTGGGAGCGAAAGTGATTGTCTTTCATCGCATCGATGATAGTGAGCGTGTTGAGGCATTGGACGCTAAAACAGGCAAAGTCATTTGGCGTCAGGATTTCAAAGCGTATTATCAAGGTGGATTTAATCCCGACTCGGGTCCTCGGGCTACTCCGGTTGTTGCTGGCAACCTAGTATTTGTGTTTGGCGCCGCATCGGACTTGCACTGCTTAGACTTGGCAACGGGTAAACCTAAATGGAGTCGCACTCTCGGGCAAGATTACCAAGCACCTGATGGTTATTTTGGTGCCGGTAGTGGTCTATTGGTGATGGCGGATCATGTTTTAGTCAACGTCGGTGGTATTAAGGTGGGAATTGTCGCACTCGATATACAATCCGGAAAGACGGTATGGGAAGCTACGGCTGAGAAAGCGAGTTACTCTTCGCCAACCGTCCTTTCCATCGGCGGAACAAACTACGCTTTGTTTATTACTCGGATGCAAGCGATTGCTTTGAATCCAGTGACTGGGAAATTGTTATTTAGCACTCCATTTGGAAAACAGGGGCCGACCGTCAACGGCGCAACACCAGTGGCGATCGACAACCATGTGTTTCTGACTGCCAGTTACCGAATAGGCGCTCGAATGTTGGAACTTGTACAGGACGGAAAGAACTTTAAGACTCAATGGTCAGGTGATGATATCTTGTCGAGCCAATACGCAACTCCGCTGCCACATAACGGACATTTGTTCGGCACGCATGGTCGCGAAGATATTGGAGTGGCTGCACTGCGTTGCATTGACATGGCCAGTGGTAAAGTGCAATGGGAGAAGACTAACTTTGGAGTGGCGCATGCTATTTTAGTAAAAGACAAGTTTCTGGCACTCAACACAGCGGGAGAATTAGTTTTAGTAAAAGCAAATTCGTCGCAGTACGAGGAAGTCGCTCGAGCCAAGGTTAGCGCTGCCACAACCCGCTGTTTCCCGGCTTTGTCCAACGGTTATTTTTACTTTCGTAATAACCAAGGCAACCAAGGTAAACTGACAGCCTTGAAATTGCCGTAGCTTTGTGCAGGGCGGTGGTAGGTGAAATCCAACCACGAACCAACATGATCTATCACAAATTGAATTTATGATAGATTGTTGGTATATTCACTCATTAATTTTCAATCACCAACCTACTTCCTTCTGTTGAATCGAATCTAATTTTGTCGCGTCAACTCATTAGAATTCTTGGAAAAAAGCGGGGCAGTCGTCACAGCGTATCTTCGAAATTCGGAGTCATCGGTAATGTCGCGTTTAGTTTGACGTTATTGTTGTTGGGTTTGATTTCAGGAGTGGTTTTTTTATTGGACTTGCCTAGTGGTGTTACCAGTTGGCTGTTAGGAATTGTGATTCTGTCGTTTATTGGATTCGGAATTCAGGGGCTCGTCACGGGGTTACTTGGCAGTCGAGTGGGTGATGGTCTGCGGTTTTCATTAACACAAAACGCGCGTCGTTTTGATCTTACGCAAAAAAGCAAGGCGGCTAGGAGACTGCCTAATGTACCGCTAATTGATACATTGTTAATGAGTCCTGGCAGTACACAATCGTGGCGGTTACCGGTAACTACTGGAAAGCCAATTGAAATCATATCGGTTATTGTGTTCTTCGCAACTTGGACAATTGTCTCGTTGTTTTTAGTGGGCTACAGTATCAATCAATACCGCACGACGAATCACAGTGGTTGGAGTTGGTGGTTACCGACGTTATCTCTGTTGCCGTCGATCGGCTTTGCCGTTTGGTCTGGTCGTATGCTAGCACGTGAATTGAAAGACCAAATTAATATTGATCCGTTAAAGGTTGAAGTGTCACATCAACCGATTTACCCGGGGCAAACTATCGACGTCGCCATTTCCCAAGGTGGTGCGTTGTATGTGCGTTCGTTGCGATTATTTTTGGTTTGTGAAGAGGTTACGAGTTATCACCAAGGAACGGATGTACGCACTGAAACACTTGAGATACTTCGCGAGCAGGTTTTTGTGCAGCGACGATTTGAGATCACTTCTAAGTCGCCACTCGCGGAGACGTTTACTGTAACCATTCCGCAGGACGCAATGCACTCGTTTCATTCAAATTTTAATTGTCTGCAATGGCGATTTGTATCCGTTGGGCGGTATCGAGATTACGCGGAAATCCGCCGAGGGTTTTTATTGGTTGTGCATCCACCGTTTGAGGATGCAGATGATTTGAACCGTTCCAGTGGAGATGCGCATGAAGTTTGATCCGTTAATTAGCATTCGTTTGGACCGCGCAGATCGCAAATACCAATCAGGTGACATCCTTGAATGTGAATATCAAATTGATGCCGTTGAAAGCGACGAAATGCATTCGGTTGAGGCTGCTGTGCTGTGGTACACAAGTGGTAAAGGTGACGAGGATCAAGGCATTCATCATTACCAGCGGGAGACCCGTAAATCTCGGCATCTCGATCAACCCGATTTGCGAGTATTGACGCACTTTACGACAAATTTGCCTAACAGTCCGTTTAGTTATGAAGGCACAAATCTGAAGATTCAATGGTGCGTGCGAGTACGTATATTAGTTCAACGAGATGGTCAAACTTTGCGTGAGTATATTCATGATCAGGAATTTCAACTGCAACACGTTCCTTTGTTGCAGAGTTGAAAAGTGGAACAAAATCAAGCAAACGTGGCTGACTCGGTAAATCCATTCGAAACGCGATGGATCAAGCCAGGTCAGATGGATTTCCTGCCAAATGGATTTATCTCGATCCGTGAATTAGCCAATCAAATAGTAAAAGATACTCCGCGTTGTGAGATTCTTGGTGAGCACGGGGTAGGGAAATCGAGTCTGTTGCGAGCACTGCAATCTCATCTTGGGCAACAATCAATCTCCAACCACTTGATTTACGCATGTGGCGAGTTTCCCCATAACGGTCCGCCGCTGAAATTTGCTACTGTTAAGCTGCTTTTGCGAGAATCGGATGTATTGTTCATTGACGGTTTTGAGCAACTTAACTGGTGGACGCGACGGCGGATCATTCGTTACTCGGAAAAACATGATCACGCGCTCATTATTACTTGTCACCAAACCCAACGCTTACCTTGCCTAGTGCATTTGGTAGCAACAGAGACGCTCGTGCTTAAACTAGTGCATAGTTTGCAGCAAGCACAGCAAGTGGGTGAAGTCGTTGCCGCGCGTGATGTGCGTGAGTTGCACCAACGCTTTGGCAATAATGTGCGAGAATTGTTGTTCGCGTGTTATGACCTATATGAGCAACGGACCACTAATGAACAATGAAAAAATGCCACCTTTGATTGGCTTAATCAAAGGTGGCAACGCGAATCGCTATGCACTCTACACAGAATGCACAGAGAGATTGTATTGTTGATAACTATTTCAGAGGAATCCAACCTTCGTCGTCTAAAATGACGGTGGCGGGGTGAACTGGTGTAGTCGTACTGGCCGTCGTACCCACAAAGACTTGAGTCATATGGGGGAGTGTGAGGTGCACGGTACGATCAAGTGGATTCACCAACTCGGGTGTAACCGTTTTGGTTTCCGGTTTGGCTTCCTTTGCCGCAGGATCTGGAATTGGTTGATTTGGATCCCGTGCTTTCTCGTCTGTCTTGTCCGTATCATCTGCTGCAGGTTCTTCAGCAGGAGTGATAATTGGTTTTCTCAAAACAGATTCTCCCTCTGCATTAGGGTCGTCCTCTGGTAATTCAATCTTACGAGTTTCTATTGCCTCGTTTGGTGTTTTTGCTGGTTGTTGCAAAACTTCAGGATTCAGCGATGGGCGTTGATCAGCAGGTTCCACGGGAACAACATTGTCGTTGTTTCCAGTAGACGCTGCTGGAAGATCTGGTTGATTGCTGCCATCGTAATATGGGCTAGGTGGTGATTTGGCTGCCGTTGATGTTTCACAGCGAGGGAATATCGGTTCGAGTATATCGCCGAGTCGTGGAAAGTAAGTTCGCGAAAAAATATTTTTTGAAGAATCTTCTAGCACAGGGCGGTACGATTGCACTGGTACTTGGCGTAATCTCCAAGTGTATGTTTCCACAGGTTTGAACAAAATCGATTGACCGGGACGAGCGTGTAGATCAACCGCTGGTCGGTAAAGTGTGGTTGGGATCTTAATCCACTTGGTTTCGTAGTGTGTTTCCAATTTGTAGCCCACAACAACTTGGCGCGGGAACAAGGGAGTCAACGGGTTGATAACTTCATGACCAGTTTTAATTGGCTTCTTGACTTCAACTCGGTCCGCTTCTTTGGCTGCAGGAGCATTGTACACCGGCAAGATTGGTTGGCGGCCAGCGATGACATCAAAAATGTCTGCGGAGACGCTCGTTGTACAGAGCAGCATGACTGCTAGGGCAACGAGACTCTGTTTCATTGGTTTGTTTTTGTTAATACAAATATTCATTCTACTTCTCTCTCTCTTCGCGTTAATTATGTGTTGTGCTCATGCCACTCCGACTCGCTGTCTAGCGGGGAAAGTAGGGATGAATTAAATACATAATAGGAATAAATTCCGCCAACACTCAGTGTAATCACTGCAGGTGTATCGTGTTAAAAGTTCTTCACTTTACACTGCTAATTCGATGCCTTTTAGTGTTTACATCGAATATAACGATTATGCTGCGTGCTGTCCCGATTCTGGTGCTCTTACCCACCGCATGGGACATGCTGGAATCAAGTTTTCACTTGGTTTAATTGTTTTGAACAGTGAGTAGCTGCGAACAAACTCCCGCGTTTGTTTTACAGCGAAATGCCTAAACTGCCGAGTAAAGACACACTCTCACCATCTGAAACAAAGGTAGGTCATAGTTTTGAGGTGCGGTTGAAAGAAAATAATATATTTGCGCGTTTTCTGTTGGTTTTTAGAGGTGACGGCAAAGGCGTTTGCCGCAGATCCCGCGGTTTTACGAAGAAGTTGACGTTTCTTGCCCTGTTAGCCCCAAATCAAATCCAATACCCTATAATCGCTGTCACCCGAGTTGAACGAATATCTGTTAGGGAAAAAAGAAATGGATTTAGACAACGTTGCGATTGCTGCGGAAATTGACAAGCTAGCGGATTTGTTGGAATTTAGCGGCGCGAATTCATTTAAAATTCGTGCCTATCGAAATGGTGCCCGAGTCATCAAGGATTTCCCGGATTCGTTTGCTACCATGGTGCACAACGACCCAAGCAAGATCACAGCCATTCAGGGGATTGGCAAAGGTGTAGCCGAGAAGATAACACAGTTGATTGAGTTAGATCAAATTGCGGAGATTGGTGAATTACTGGAAACGATTCCGGCGAGTGTATTGGACTTACTGCGAATTCCGGGCTTGGGTCCCAAAAAAGCTGCCGCTCTTTATCAAACACTGAATATTCAGACGCTCGATCAACTTCAAGCTGCCTGTGAAGATGGCCAAGTACAAGCGCTTAAGGGGTTCGCTGCCAAAACCGAACAATCAATTCTTGACGGCATTGCAATCGCTGCAGCCGCGAATTCGCGCATTCGTTGGGCGGCGGCCGATACGCTTGCCGGGACGTTGCTCGAGCATTTACGAACATGTCCGGCAGTTGAGCGGATTGAACTGGCGGGAAGTTATCGTCGTGGACGTGAAACAGTGGGTGATCTGGATCTCTTGGTCATTTCCACTAAGCCCGCTGATGTAATGGACTGTTTTGCTGAGTATCCCGAGTGGGAGCAGACGCTGGTACGGGGTGATACGAAGATGTCGATTCGCGTGCTTAATAGTTTTCAAATAGATTTACGAGTTGTACCCGAAGAATCCTTCGGAGCTGCGTGGCAGTATTTTACAGGCTCTAAGGATCATAACGTTGCTGTTCGCGGTCACGCTAAACAACGAGGCATGAAAGTTAACGAATATGGCGTCTTTAAAATTGACGGTGACGAAGAAATTCGGGTGGCTGGCGCGACCGAGCAGGAGGTTTATGAAGTGTTGGGTTTACCCCACTTTGCAGCAGAGATGCGAGAAGCTCGGGAAGAATTTCAGTGGGCCGAGCGGGGCGACTTACCCGAATTGATTGGGTTAAGCGAAATACAGGGCGACCTCCATATGCATACAACAGCCACTGACGGTAAAGCAACGATTGCTGAAATGGTGGCAGCGGCGCGCGCGCGAGGCTTGCAGTACATTGCCATTACGGACCACTCTCAGCGTGTGTCGGTAGCGCGGGGGTTAACGGCGGAACGAGTGGTACAACAATGGGAAGAGATCGATCGGTTTAACGAAACGATTGAAGACAATTTCCGTGTGCTCAAGGGAATTGAATGCGACATTCTGGAGGCCGGCGGGATGGATTTGCCTGATGAAGTCCTAGCGTTGGCTGATTGGGTAATTGCTTCAGTGCATTTTGGGCAGAAACAATCACGCGAGCAGATCACTGATCGTATTGTAGGGGCGCTCGAGAATCCGCACGTGAAGATCATTGCACATCCGACCGGCCGCTTGATTAACCGCCGCGAAGCGTATCAGGTCGATATGGATGCCGTATTTCAAGCAGCGCACGATAATCGAAAAATGCTGGAACTCAATGCCAACCCCGCGCGACTCGATTTGCATGATGTGCACTGCGCAGCTGCTCGGCAACGAGAGATCCCGATTGTCATTAGTAGCGACGCTCACAGCGTTGCTGGTTTGGACGTCATGCAATATGGCATCGTGCAGGCTCGTCGAGGTGGATTAACGGCTGACAATGTAGCCAATACACAGCCTTGGGAAAAAATCCAGCGGTGGTTCACGTCCTAATCTCATCTCGGCTAAAATAGAAGTACAAGCAACGGTACCGTTACCTCCCTGTTTCATTCACATCATCAACTCATCGCAATCAAAGGTTGGACATGAAAAACAACAATAGCCAGCAATCCGCCCATATTGAAGCTTCGTCACAAAAAATCACTCGTCGCCGTTTTGTGCAGAGCACGGCGACAACCGTGGCAGTAACGGGCGCCGCTGCTCCGTTGGCCTTGGCGATCGACCCTGTTAAACGCACTGGTGAATCGAAGTTTAAATTTTCGCTGGCAGCCTATAGTTATCGATCGCTCCTCAGCGGTGATAAACCGCAAATGTCGCTGCACGACTTTATTTCAGATTGTGCCAAGTTTGGACTCGAGGGGACGGAATTGACGTCGTATTATTTTCCCAAAGATGTGACCCCTGATTATTTAGCGTCGCTGAAACAGCATTGCTTCACGTTGGGGCTGGATGTTTCGGGGACGGCAGTCGGCAATGATTTTGGCCACGGCGAAGACGATCCAAAACGAGCAGCTCAGATTCAACATGTGAAAACATGGGTGGACCACGCAGCGGCAATGTCAGCGCCTGTGATTCGGATTTTTGCAGGCCACCACAAAAAAGGACGCGTTGAAGCGGTGTCACACAAGTTGATGGTTTCGGCGATTGAAGAATGTTGTGATTACGCGGGTAGCAAGGGCGTATTCTTGGCACTAGAGAATCATGGCGGTCCGACCGCAACTGCCACAGGATTGTTGCAATTTATCAATGACGTGCAGAGCCCATGGTTTACTGTTAATTTGGACACAGGAAATTTTTCCAGTGACAGTTGCTATGACGAAATCGAGCAGATCGCACCCTACGCCATGAACGTGCAAGTGAAAGTTGTTACCCGTAATTCTGCTGGAGAAAGCACGCCAGCAGATTTTGATCGATTGGCGAAGATCCTCAAAGGCGCCGCTTATCGTGGTTACATTGTGCTGGAGTATGAAGAAAAACATGACCCCCGCACGCACTCACCAATCTACATCGAAAAGCTCAAAGAAGCATTTCTTGGTTAATGTTTTTTTGGGGGAGGTAGCTTTCATAAAAAAAACGCTCGTCACGGAAAACCCATGACGAGCGTTTTTTGATTTGCCTACAAACGCTGTGGCTGCGTAAGGCCTACTTTTCAGCTTTGTCTCGCTTGACAGCTGCTTTAATGCGATCACGAACCTTGCTGACAACTTTTTTTGCTTTGTCGGTTGTCGCCGTGATTTTTTCGTTAACAGCAGCTTTTCTGGCAGCTGCGGCAGCTTCACATTTTTCACATTTTTCTTTGCGAGTACAGTCGGCACATGACTTCTTAAGCGAAATGCTTTTCAGAGCAGCGATCGCTCCTGGTTTCTTGCCCGAGCATTTTTCACATAGTGCTTTTTCAGCATCTGTTTCACAGCAAGCTGGTTTGCGAATTTTAAGGGATGGTAATTCAATTTTAAAAAGCTTTTTACTAGCTTCTTCTTGAGCAACCAATGAACCGCTGACAACGAACGTCAGCACCAATACAAAGGCGATTACGCCTGTCAAAAAACGTTTCATAGTTTTGTCTCCAATCGACGACTATTAAAATAAACATGTGTACTTTGCATATTACATTGCACACCCTATCAACATATTATCGCAGGAAAAAATAAAAAATCTTCACCTAATAAATAACTTTTGGTGTGTTTTTTGGGTTTGGGGTGATAGTCATTCAGGATTGACGGGGAGTACCAGTATTTGAGAGACTTAGCGAACAAGTTTGGTCCATAACGTTCGCGGCAGCGTAAACGATACAACCAACATAACCCGTGATGCATGGATTTTTAGTCTTCGTGTAGCCGTTGATAGTTTCGGCAGGCACTCAAGCAAATACAGAGAGATGACAGAGGTGAAAGTCGATGAAGTGTGTATCAACAAACAAGCCATTAATGTTCTGCGTTGTCGTACCGTTACTGCTAGGACTAGTTGGCATAACGGGTTGCGGTGATGCTGACCCTGACTCGACTAGTAGCACTCGAGATTTGGTTGCACCTGTTGCAAAGCTAAATCCGAGTACCGCCGCGGAGTTGGCCGAACCACCTCAGGAATCTCCCGCGCGAACGTTGACAATGAACTCCTCTGCGGTGGTTGTTGATTTGCCCGTTACGGCGACGCCCGAGCAGGTCGTAGAGTATTTTTTAGCGGCGCTACAGCAGGGCAGTGACGAACAAGTTACGGGTTTGTTAACGGCTAAAGCGCGAACCGAAACAGCGAAACACGACCTAGTGGTCCGTAGTCCAGGTTCACCGTCGGCCAAATTTAGCGTGGGTGCATTGGAGTTGGTGTCGGGCGGAGCCTACGTCAATAGTCAATGGAGCGAGACGAGTCGTGATGGTTTCGCTCACTCGTTTGAGATTATTTGGGTTTTGCGTAAGCAAGACAACGGTTGGCGGATTGCTGGGATGGCAACTCGCGTGGCAGAGAACGAGGAGCCGACGTACCTAAATTTCGAAAATCCACAAGAGATGATTCGCAAGTGGAATGCCGCTGACAAACGATTGACCAATAAAGCGAATCCTGCAAATCCAGATAGTACGACCGCTAGCACGGGTGGGATGTAGTTAACTAGGGAAATAACAAACAGCATTAAAACTGAATTAGCTTTCGTCGTCAGCTCGTAGTTGGGTCAAGACGGTGTAGTCTTCTAGGGTCGTTGTATCCCCAATATTTTCGTTGCCTTCGGCTATGTCTTTTAGCAGCCGACGCATGATTTTTCCGCTACGAGTCTTTGGTAGTGCGTTGGTAAAACGGATATCGTCGGGTTGAGCAAGTGCACCAATTTCTTTTCGCACATGCATTCGTAACTCTTGTTTTAGCTCGTCGGTTGGCTCTGCGTCGATTAGTGTTACAAACACGGCGATAGCTTGGCCTTTGAGATCGTCCTTACGTCCGACGGCGGCCGCTTCGGCAACCTTTTCATGGCTGACTAGGGCGCTTTCGACTTCGATCGTACTAAGTCGGTGTCCAGATACATTGATGACATCATCAATCCGGCCCATGATCCAATAGTAACCGTCTTCATCACAGCGAGCGTTGTCACCCGCGAGGTAGAGCCCGGGAAAAGTATCCCAATAAGCTTCTTGGAATCGCTCATCATCGCCCCAAATCCCACGCAACATACCTGGCCACGGGTGTGTCAAAACAAGTTTGCCGCCTTGATTCTCTCCTACGGGAGCGCCGGAGTCATCGAGAATCGCTGGTAGAATACCGGGCAGTGGTTTTGTACAGCTGCCAGGCTTCGTTGCAATAGCTCCGGGCAACGGAGACATCATAATTCCGCCGGTTTCCGTTTGCCACCAAGTATCCACAATCGGACAACGTTCGCCACCGATTTTATGGTGGTACCACATCCAAGCTTCCGGATTAATACCTTCGCCTACGGTGCCCAGTAATCGCAGGCTTGATAGATCATGTTTGTCGACATGGTGATCTCCCCATTTAATGAATGCTCGGATGGCCGTGGGAGCGGTATAGAGGATCGTGATTTTGTGCTTTTCCACGAGTTCCCAGAAACGGTCTTCCTCGGGATAATTAGGAGCGCCTTCGAACATCACAATTGTCGCTCCGGCACACAAGGGACCGTAAGCTACATAGGTATGACCGGTGATCCAACCACAATCGGCAGTACACCAGAAAATGTCGTCGTCGCGGATGTCGAACACCCATTGGAAGGATTTTTTGGCGTACAAGTTGTAGCCCGCGGTGGTGTGTTTAATGCCTTTGGGTTTTCCAGTCGAACCGCTTGTGTAAAGGATAAACAGCGGTGCTTCACTGTCCAGTGGAGTGGCCGGGCAATCATCGTCTACTTGTTCTAGTAAATCGTTCCACCACAGATCACGGCCTTCTTTCATCTCAACCGGTGTGTCTGTACGGGCGAGGACAATACAGGTTTCGACAGTGAGTGATTTTTCGAGTGCTTCATCAACAATTGTCTTCAGTTCGAGGACTTTACCGCGGCGGTAGGCGCCGTCTGCAGTAAGTTGAACTTTGGCGTTGGCGTCGTTGTTGCGGTCGGCAATGGATTCTGCAGAGAATCCAGCAAAAATGACACTGTGGACAGCCCCGATACGTGCACACGCTAGCATCGCAAACGCAAGTTCCGGTACCATTGGCATGTAGATTGAAACAACGTCCCCTTGTTGTACTCCAGCCTTCTTAAAAGCGTTGGCCAAGCGTGAAACTTCGCTGTGTAATTCACGATAAGTGAAGGTGCGAACATCACCCGGCTCACCTTCCCAAATAATGGCCGTTTTATCAGCGTTGTTTTCTAGATTGCGATCGAGGCAATTGTAGGATACGTTCGTCTTGCCACCCACAAACCATTCGGCATTGGGCACATTCCAATTTAGTGTGGTATGGAAGTCTTCAAACCAATGAAGTTCATTGCGAGCTAAGTCCTCCCAGAAAGCGATTGGGTCAGCTTTGGCACGGTCGTACAGGGCTTCATAGGCTTCGAGCGAGCCAATTTCACAACCTTCCAAAAAAGAATCCTTCGGGGGAAACAGGCGAGTTTCGTGCATTACTGTATCAATGGAACTGCTAGGGTTCTCATTTGTGTTTTCAGTTACGTTTTCGCCATTGTTGTCTGACATGCCAATGCTTTCGTAATTTTGGAGTTAGTATCGATTCGAAAATTCAAAGACGAGCTTATAATCTCGATTTTAGTTGCCAATGAGAGTGGTTGTAAACCGGTTAGCAAGCTGTTTTGAAATGTGAACGGAACTTTTGCATCAAGAATGTGAGCTAATTTTTACGAAGCCAGTTTTGCAGGCCGAGTTTAAAGAGGATCCACAGAGAATGGATTGCCTCGCGTTTATTCAGTTTCGAGGTACCGTGTTCCCTGTCGGTAAAGATGATGGGAATCTCGGCGATTCGTGCGTTGAGTTTATTAAGTCGCCAAAGAAACTCTTCCATAAAGGAATAGCCATGCGAAAGGAATTGTGAGAAATCCAATTTTGATAATAATTCAACTCGGCAACACCGATATGCTCCACTGCAATCGCGTGGTTTGAGGCCGAGTAGAATGCGCGCGTACAGGTTGACTCCACGGCTCATGCACCGTCGCGACCAGGGCCAGCCGGTCACGCCACCACCGTTGATGTATCGTGAGCCGATTACACAATCGAAATCTGGCAATTCCAAGTTACCGATGGTGCCAATCATTTTTGGTAACTGCTCGGGAGGATGGCTGAAGTCCGCATCCATGGCAATCCACAGGTCATATTTATGTTCAATTGCAAATTGCATTCCGCGGACTGTCGCAGTACCTAATCCTTGTTTGCGACCCCGCTGAATTAGGTGAAACCACTCGTGCTCAGCGGCTTGCATTTCACACCATTGGCCCGTGCCATCTGGGGAACCGTCGTCAATAACTAGAATGTCGGTATGCGGTAGTGCTTGGCGGATGGCCTCGACAAGGCGGTGAATATTATCGCGTTCGTTATACGTGGCAACAGCGACGAGCGTCTTGTGGAGCGGTGGCATCGGTTTACCTAGCAAGGCAAATTACGGTAATACTCAACTGTCCTGGAAATTCCGGTGGAAAAATCAACTTGACTTTCGTATTCCAGTTGACTCATTGCGCGTTCAATATCAGCACGACTGTGTAGAATATCACCTTTGCGTGCTGCAGCAAATATGGGTTCGATGGGTTCGATCACTTTGCTGCTGTGACTGGTTTGGTGATCGTCGCTCAAGAGATACTTATTGATTAAGGCAACGACATCAAGCAATGAAGTGCTTTCACCGTTTGCCATATTGATAGGTTCACCAGAAACGGTTTCTGTATCTGCGGCAAGTAGATTTCCATGAACGACGTTCGCGATGTACGTAAAGTCGCGGGATTGCGTACCGTCACCGAAAATCGTGGGGGGTTCGCCACGTAGCATGGCCGTAATGAACAAGGGAATCACTGCAGAGTACGGACTGGCGGGGTCTTGTCGCGGACCGAAGACATTGAAGTACCGTAGTGTTACGGTTTGGAGTCCGAAGCTGCGATCATAGGCATGACAGTATTGTTCGCCAGCGAGTTTTGCTGCTCCGTAGGGAGAGATTGGTGCTGGTACATGCAGTTCAGATTGCACTTTTTCGGTGGTATTTCCGTAGCAACTACTGGACCCAGCATAAATGAGACGTCGGACACTTGATTTGCGCGCGGCTTCGAGGACTGTGAGTGTACCTGTCGCATTGATTTTGTGGGTGAGCGCTGGTTCGACAAGTGAGCGAGGGACGGATACCATTGCGGCTTGGTGGAAAACGATATCCACATCCGCAAGCAATTCGCCGAGTAACTCAGAATCGAGGATTGAACCTTGCTGAAATTTGATGGCAGAGGCTGATTGTTGGAGGTTTTCTAGGTTACCAGAAGAAAGATCGTCGAGGACGACGACTTGGTCGCCGCGCGCGACTAGGGCATCAACAATGTGCGAGCCGATGAATCCCGCACCTCCCGTTACGAGGTATTTTGTCATGCCGTTATTGTAACCTATACGTCTGAGAGCATGCCAAATTCGACTGTGGGCGATGATTCGGCCGAATTGTCTTGGGTTGTCGATGCTTCCTCAGTAGCCACAGGTTTAGGTGGCGGTAGTTGCTGCAGGTTAGCCCAAGCTAGCTCGACATCGTATTCTTCAATGAATTGCATCTCGCGCTGCAACCCAATGAGTAGACAGCGGTCGGCTAGTAGGTTAATAATCCGTGGCACACCCTGAGTGAATTCATAGATGCGGCGCAGTGCATCAGAGGTGAATATTTCGCTGACGCTGCTTCCTACATGGACAAGCTGTTCGTTTATTAACGCTTTTGTTTCCATCCTGCTGGCAGCGGCGACGTAACAACGATGCGCGATGCGTTGATTGAAGGACTCGAGTGTGGGGTCAGTCAGTAATTCTTCGATTTTCAATGTGCCAGCGAGGATTATGCAAATACGAGCACGGCTTTGGTGCACTATGTTCTGCAAGGATTGCAGTTCACGAATGACCTCTGAAGGTATGCGGTGGGCTTCGTCAACAACAAGCAGTATTGGTTCTGGATGTTCCACTAAATTGCAGACACGGCTAACGATCGCTGTTCGTAGTTCAGATGTAGTTTGTTGAGCCACCGTGCCGCCAAGGTTGAGCAAGAATTGCTCGATTAAGTCACGTCCTGTGGCGAAGCTTGAACTGCGGAAATGTACAATCTGGTGCGACTTCCGAAAATGCTCAACTAACAACTCGCAAATTGTTGATTTCCCAGTGCCAGTCGGGCCGACGATCAAGGCTGGTCCTTCGCCTCGCGCGATCACACGGCGTAGCGTACGCAGCGACTCACATAATTCGGCATTTGCGTAAAAACATTCAGGTGAAGGTGCGAACGCAAATGGAGTCTTATCTAGTTTGTAGAAATTTGTATACATAGTTAGATACGATGGGCAATTTGTTTTAGTGGGCGCCAACAATAGTCCGCTATGACTGCCCAGTAACTAATTTACAAATGGTCAACAATTGTTCAACAGCAGCGACTACATCATTACAATTGTGTGATGGTTCACTATGATGGATATCGGCGTGTCTAGCTGGTTTCCTGTAGATTCGATAAACTGCCAATCCAACTTCCACTATTTCCTCTATCTTGTTGTCTGAGTACGTTAAAATAGGGAAGCGGGTGAAACAATTACGGCAGTTGCCTAATTTTTATGATTCAGCAGGCGGTGTTTGATTTTCGGTGCTGATTACTATTGTTGCGTTAGGAACGGGAATGACTGCATTGTTTAAGACAAAAATATGTGGAATTACCTCTGTGGCGGATGCGCAAGCGTGTTGTGCTGCGGGTGTTGAAGCCATCGGGTTAAACTTCTATGATGCGAGCCCTCGGTGCATTACCGTTTCTCAAGCTGTGGAGATCGCGGCCGTAGTTGGTAATCAGATTCAACTTGTCGGTCTGTTTGTGAACCACACGGTTGACGATGTTCGCTCAATCCACCAAGAGGTTGGTTTACAGTACGTACAGCTTCACGGTGACGAAGATCCGGGCTACCTGCGGCAACTCAAAGATTTACCGTTGATCAAAGCGTTTAGATGTCGGCAAAAAGAAATGCCCGAGATTGTTGATTTTCTCGCGGCGTGTACGACGCTTGATATTACACTGCAAGCCATCTTGCTTGATGCTTTTCAACTCGGTTGCTACGGCGGCAGTGGGCAGCGATTAGACTGGGAAACACTCAAATCTAGGAGCCACCTGTTTGGGGGGTATGACTGGGTGTTGGCGGGTGGAATGGATGCAGACAATGTTGCCGCAGCGATCACCGTGGCGTGTCCAACAGCAGTCGACGTTGCCAGTGGTGTCGAGTCTTCACCTGGAAAGAAGGATGCCGAGTTGGTGCGGCGATTTGTTGCGAGTGCCATCGCAGCGTTTGACAGCCTGTCGTAAACCGCTGACAAACTGCCACTTATCACTGGTGTAATTATGCCAGTGGATTGATGACCAATCCGCTGAGCAGTTTTGGATAGAAGTAGGTGCTCTTGGCTGGCATTCGTTCACCATGTTCGCTGATGGCTTTGATGTGATCGAGAGTTGCTGGCATGACGAGCGCAGCTAAGCCGAACTTATTTGTATCTTGGTCTGTGGCCAGTTCCTCGACGACTTCCTCTACTTGATGCACATAGGTTGGTTTAGGTAGGTCGACCTCATCTAGGAGTGTGTCCATGATGAGTCGGTGCAATAGACTGACACCGAGGCCTTGCCAGTCACTGCTTTGATCGCTGGCGATTTCAGCCATCTTCGTGCGGCCAGTGTCGTTGAGATTTGCCACGACCCAAGTGTCGTCCACAGGGCAATAGAGGCCCAACATACCTTGCTGGTCTTCCAGTTCGATTTGTTCCCACACTGCTGCGGCTTGTGCGGGACCGGTACCAGCTGTACTAACGTCGAAGCAACCTTGCAGCCTCTGTATTAATGACGCCGAGTCGTATTGGGCAACACCTTCGAATAAACGGTGGGTTGGGAGCACGATCATACCGGCATCGTGCATACTAACGCACATCGTCAGTACTGATTGTGCGGGATGGTTGGCAGTCAACAAGCCTTGGCAATCGAGTTGTTCGCGGTAATTGTAAGCGGTTTCATAACGATGGTGTCCATCCGCGATAAACATCGGTCGTGGATTCATAGCTTCCGTTAACTCGCCAATAATTTTGCTGTCATATACAGGCCATAATCGATGTAGTACACCGAGATGGTCGGTGGCTTCGATAGCAGTAACTCCTTGAATCGAATTTTCAAGTAAGGTTTGTGCTTGGTTGGCTTCATCTGGATAGATGCCAAAAATTTGGCTGAGATTGGCTTTGGTAGCATTGAACAACTTGAGGCGATCCGCTTTTGCAGCTGAGTGCGTTTCCTCGTGCGGATAGACGTTGCCATCTCCTAGTTTCTCTAGTTTCATGCGAGTCATGAAGCCTCGACGGACAAACGTTTGACCGGCGTATTCAAATTGTTGGTGATAGACATAGATTGCAGGATACGTCTCGAGTTGCATGACACCGTCGCGTTGCCATTGTTTGAGTGCTCGAGCGGCGCGGGCATATTTCTCGTCACCCGTTTCATCGCCAGGTTCGTCGCGATTCAAAATTAAACGAATAACGTTCGCAGGGTGGTTCTTGTAGAGTTCATCTTGTAACTCGGGGCAGATGACGTCATAGGGTGGAGCGATGACATCACTAAGTGCCCCGACATGCCCAAGTTCGTAACGCAATCCTTTGAATGCTTCAATTTGCACCATTGTGCTGCCTCAGTCCTTTTGTTGTAGCACCTGTTTCACGTGAAACAGATCGTTGTTATACGGTGTTGGTCTAGATTAATATCGATAGTGTTCTGGTTTGTAGGGACCATCCACATCGACGTCGATGTACTCAGCTTGCTCAGGCGTTAGAGTAGTCAATTTAACACCTAGTTGATCTAGGTGTAGTCGTGCCACTTCTTCGTCGAGGGCTTTGGGTAATACATGGACGCCGAGTTCGTATTTGTCCTTGTCACACCAGAGTTCGATTTGAGCGAGAACTTGATTACAGAACGAGTTGGACATCACAAAAGAGGGATGTCCGGTGGCACAACCTAAGTTGACCAATCGTCCCTCGGCTAACAAAATCACTGAATGCCCATCTTCAAACGTGTAACGATCTACTTGTGGTTTGATCTGTTCGAATGAAATGCCCGGAGTGTCATTGAGATAAGCAACGTCGACTTCGGTATCAAAATGTCCAATGTTACAAACGATAGCATCGTTAGGCATTGCTGCCATATGTTCACCCCGAATTACATCGCGATTCCCCGTTGTAGTAACAAAAATATTACCTAGCGTGGCCACTTCTTCCATGGTCGTCACTTCAAAACCTTCCATGGCGGCTTGCAGCGCGTTGATCGGATCGATTTCCGTTATGATGACACGTGCACCGTACCGCTGTAGCGACTGAGCGCAACCTTTACCAACGTCGCCGTAGCCACAGACGACAGCGACTTTTCCAGCGACCATTACATCAGTTGCTCTTTTAATCCCGTCGACTAGCGATTCGCGACAACCATAGAGGTTATCGAATTTACTTTTGGTAACCGAATCATTGACGTTGATCGCAGGGATTTTTAAATCCCCCTTGCTGTGCATCTGATACAAACGATGGACACCGGTTGTGGTTTCTTCACTGAGGCCATTAATTCCCTCCAGTAAATCAGTAAAACGATGATGTACCATCGCCGTGAGGTCACCGCCATCGTCAAGAATCAGATTCAAAGGTTGACCGTCGGGAAAAGTGATTGTTTGCTCGATACACCAATCAAATTCTTCCTCAGTCATCCCTTTCCAAGCATAAACAGGAATTCCGGCTTCCGCCATTGCCGCCGCCGCATGGTCTTGAGTCGAAAAAATATTACAACTTGACCAAGTGACATCAGCGCCAAGTTCAACCAATGTTTCAATCAGCACGGCGGTTTGAATGGTCATGTGCAGACAACCGGCAATGCGAGCACCGGTAAGCGGTTTGGTTTGACCATATTGTTCTCGCAGCGACATGAGCCCTGGCATTTCATTCTCGGCGATCTTTATTTCTCGACGACCCCAATCGGCCAATGAAATATCTTTGACTTTGTAAGGAAGACGTTCTGTTTCTGCTTGCGTCACGGTTTGCACTCCTAATTCGTTCTTATCGCTAGGGACTTCAAAGCTTGAGTTCATATCTGTATGGGTTAAATCAGCAATTCATTGTAGTAATATGTTCTTTATGTGCTAGTACGGTGCTAACACTATGGGTGTTTCACGTGAAACAGATTGTGTTCAGTAAAAAATGATATCTAAAAAAGTGTTTCACGTGAAACACTCGGGTTTATGCTGATTGGTATTCTCAAAAAAGCATAAATAGCTGTAAAATTCCACAGTGTTGTTTTTTACTTTCAATAAAAGGTTCTGTCGTGGTTCGCATTTTGTGCATAGCCAATCAAAAAGGGGGTGTCGGGAAAACCACCACCGCTATAAACCTTGCTGCCAGCCTTGGGCAAGCGGGGTGTAAGACGCTGCTTGTTGATTTGGATCCCCAATGTAATTCAACAACTGGACTAGGGCTCGAACCGACTGATCGACATCCGCTGGTCCAGCAACAACCCATTGCGTCAGCGATCCACACGACGGATTTCGAAAATCTAGATATGCTTCCAGGCAGTCGCAGTTTTCAAGACGTATCCATTTTGGCGGATGGAAAACCGAGTCAAGCAGAAAGCTTGCGTTATCACATTGCCAATAGCACGACTGCCTACGACATGGTGTTGATTGATTGCCCACCAAGTGTGGGACCGCTAACACAGTCCGCATTAGCGGCTTCCACGGAGGTGTTCATGCCGATTCAATGTGAATATTTTGCGATGGAGGGGCTCACACAGATGATTCACGTCATTCGTGATGTTATGCAGGTGGAAAACAGTAAGCTTGAATTTGGTGGTATTGTTTTAACGATGTACGACCCCGCTTTAGAGCTGACTAGCGAAGTTGACGAGGAAGTCCGTGAGTTTTTCGGCGATATCGTATTTGATACAGTCATTCCGCGTGACACATTGATTGCTGAAGCTCCTAGCTATGGCAAACCTATTATAGAATACGCCCCGCGCAGCAGAGGAGCGCGCGCTTACACTGAATTGTGCATGGAGGTACTAAATCGTGGCTAAAGATCGACGACTTGGAAAAGGGCTTGCTGCCTTGTTGGGTGACTCAATCGAATCAACTGCCGGAGATGCCAGTGGTACCGATCCAGCGAACACGTCGGCAGCAACAGATACCCCGAAAAGTCCCTCTGGATTTACCGTCTTGGCGGTGTCTGAGATTGACGACAATCCCTATCAACCGCGCCGTCATTTTGATGAGGAACAACTAGCAGCGCTGTCACAAAGCTTAAAACAACATGATCTGTTACAGCCAATCGTTGTCCGCCCTAAGGGTGCACGCTATGAATTGATTTCGGGTGAACGACGCCTGCGAGCAGCTATCATGGCGGGGTGGAAAACCATTGCGGCTCAAGTACGCGAGGCTTCGGATCGTGAGACGGCTGAACTATCAATCATCGAGAACCTACAGCGTAAGGATCTTAATGCGCTTGAAAAAGCGGACTCATTTAAGCGGTACTTAGATGAACACGGTTGTAGCCATAGTGAATTGGCGAAGCGTCTAAACATTGATCGTTCGACCGTGGCTAACTTGATTCGTCTGCTCGAGCTCCCCGATCCAGTCAAACAATCTCTAGCTAACAGTTTGATCACCGCCGGGCATGCTCGAGCTCTGTTACCACTAGTGACCCCAGTCGAACAAATTAAACTTTGCGAGAAGATCGTGCGCAAAGCATTGAGCGTTCGGGCCGTAGAGCAAATCGTACAGGACTCATTGTTTGACGCGGAAGACGCCACTGGCAAATCGAGTGGCGGTGGGCGTAAGGTAAACCGAGGTGCTGGCCAAAGCAATCCGTTTCAGATAGCACGACTTGAGCAGGAGCTAAAGCAGGCGTTGGGTACCAAGGTCGACATCCGTGAGAAGACGGGCGGCAAAGGAAAAATCGTCATCCACTTCAATAACCACGATGAGTTTCAAAGGTTGTTGACGCAACTAGCCAATCGTGCGACTGAGCAACGGCGAGTCGGTTAGTGCCAACCGACGATGTTTCGTACGAGGTGCAAGGGCCTCTAATCGCCTCGAATGAGCGGCCTGAATCGCTGGCTAATGGGGGTTGTCCAATCGACTCCTTCTGGGTAAACTCGAATCTTCATTGCGGGGCGTAGCGCAGCCTGGTTAGCGCGTCTGGTTTGGGACCAGAAGGTCGTGAGTTCGAATCCCACCGCCCCGACTTAATAGAAATGGCTCGAGTGCAAATTGGTGCACTCGAGCCATTTCTATTGGCCTATAAACTAGTGTACAAATGTACACTAGTTTATGACATTAATTGCAGTGATCGGTTCTGTCTGAAAGCGATTGTCGCTGTGAAGGTTACCTAAACCAAGTTCTAGCTTCATGTTGGTTCGAATGACGCCCATTTCAACGAGTGTCAACCCGCCCCTTTGTTTGCCGACAGTTGCGCCAAGTAACCGTACCAAACCAATCGATTCGCTAGACGATCCGGTCTCAATTCGGTTCGCCATTGCGCTGGCGCGTTGCGTATTGATCATCTGTAATTCGTACGTCTCAGTCGCAGTTTCTATTACGATCGTATCACCTGACTTCAAATCGCCGAAGCGTATCTGATCGAGCGTATTTGTGGCAAGTTGGTCTGCACTAAAGGCGATTGCTGCCCCCAGCAACCAAGCTCCCATACAAGCCATAACGGCTATAACGCCAATTCGATTTTTCCGATTATTCATACTTCTCACGCCCTTTCAATCATAGGCGAAACGTTAAATTGTTTTCTCTCTTAGAGTGAACATAGGTTTCCGTTTTGACCCGCTCCCTACAAAAAATCTAATTCTCCAATAATTTCTGGTGTTAACGACCAATCGTGGTTGGATTAAAAGGTACGATAGAACTATCTAACATAAGTTATACAATCGTTACTTCAACTTCTTGGTCTATCAACGTGAAACACCTTGCACTTGTCCCCTATAAATATTTAGTTTTGGCGTTTTTACTAGCGGCGGGAGTCACTCTTTCCGGTTACCCATTAACCGCCCTACAAAGTGAAGACGAAGCTACATGGGCAGACGTTGATGTTCCGGCGGACTGGAAACGACCGCGAACTGGCGCCGGTGAAAATGGGTTTCGTTGGTACCGTTGCCAAATTGCAATTCCGGCCGACTGGAAATCACAAAATCTTACGCTACTTGTGGAACCGGTCGATGATGCCCGAGAGATATTCTTTAACGGAGTGCGGATTGGTACGATTGGTGCGATGCCGCCCAAATTTCGCAGTGGATTGGGTGAGGATACAGAACATAAAATTCAAGCAGCACAAGTTCTCGCTGGGCAGAGTAACGTTTTAGCCATTCGCGTCTACCGCAAACATCCCCGTGGTGGGTTCAATGTCGCCGCTCCCGTGATTACTAATGGTAAGCAAGCAATCAGCACCAATGGTAAATGGCAGACGATAACAGGAGATGATCAAGGCTGGGCATTGTGGAAAGATGCCAAGCCCGAGAGTAATTTGTTCTCTAAAGTGGGAGATGCAAGAACAGTGATCGCTGAGTTTCGCAAGCTTGAAAATGACCGTGGAGCACGGTCACCGAGTGACGCTCTAAAACAATTTACCACGACTCCGCTGCTCAGCGTTGATACGGTATTAAGCGATCCAGATATCGCTCAACCTCTTTCCATTAAATTTGATGAACGTGGCCGAATGTGGGTCATGGAGTATCGGCAGTATCCAGACCCAGCAGGAGTTGAAGTTGTCAGTCGAGATAAGTATCTGCGTACGGTCTATGACAAATTACCGCTTCCTCCACCACTTGGCGCACGCGGTCAAGACCGTATTTCGATCCATGAAGATACCAATGGCGATGGCAAGTTTGATAACCATAAAGTATTTGTCGATGGATTGAACATTGCAACATCATTCGCGATTGGTGATGGAGGAGTGTATGTATTAAATCCGCCGTATTTACTGTTTTATCGAGACCGTAATCAAGATGACCAGGCGGATGGTGATCCTGTGGTCATTCTCGAAGGTTTTGGCATTGAAGATACGCATTCGGCGGCCAGCCATCTACGTTGGGGACCCGACGGTTGGTTATATGGCGCTCAGGGCAGCACCGTATCGGGCAACATCAAACATTATGGCACTGAGGAAAAACCGATTTCGTCGATGGGGCAGGGGATTTGGCGGTATCATCCAGGCCTTAAGAAATACGAGATGTTCGCCGAAGGCGGGGGAAATACGTATGGCGTAGAATTTGACTCATTTGGACGAGTCTACTCAGGCTATAACGGCGGTAACACACGGGGTTTTCACTATGTCCAAGGGGGTTACTATCTAAAAGGTTTCTCAAAACATGGTCAATTGTCGAACCCCTATGCTTTTGGCTACTTCCCAGCGATGGCCCATACTCAGGTCCCCCGATTCACGCACACGTTTGTCATCTATGAGGACCCGATTCTTCCGGAATACTACCGTAATCGCTTGTACGGAGTGGAACCGTTACAAGGTCGAGTAGTGTATAGCAGCTTTGAACCGGATACATCGACCTTTAAAACAACAGACCTCGGGCATCCGCTGAAAACGACCGACACTTGGTTTCGTCCAGTAGATATTCAAGTAGGTCCGGATGGAGCGCTTTATGTAGCGGATCTTTACGAGCAGCGAATCGATCATGCATCTCATTTTCAAGGTCGCATCGACAATACCAATGGTCGCGTTTATCGATTACGGCCTACTGAGAATTGGAAGAACCAGTCTTTTGATTGCTCAGAGTTTACGAATCAAGAACTGTTTGGGCTATTTTCTTCTCCCTTTCGCTCCCAGAGGCAAACAGCTTTGCGGTTATTGCGTAATCGTAAGCTCAGTAAGTCCGACGTAGCACAGTTACAGACACTTTTGACGAACGACGAAATACTTGTTGCGATCAATGCCCTTTGGGCACTAAACGTCACGGGGAATTTCGATCTCGAGATTGCTCAACGTTCGCTTACAAGTGAACACTGGGCGGTGCGGGGATGGTCGATTCGCTTGGCCGCAGACCATCTAGAGTTAGATGCGAATTATCAAAAAGCTTTGTTATTGCAGGTGCAACAAGAAGGCAACGTTCAAGTGCGCAGTCAAATGGCAGCCTCAGCTCGACGTGTGAGCCCGCCATTGTTTGCAGGCATGGTCAAGGAACTGTTGCAGCGCGATGATGATGTCCTTGATCGCCATATTCCCCTGTTAATTTGGTGGGCCATCGAAGCAAATGCGACTGAATTTGAAAGCATTAGACAGCTATTTGGTGATCCAAAAGTTTGGGCACAAAACATGACCAAATCGGTTATCCTACAGCGATTGGTCAAGCGTTATGCAATGTCTGGCACTCGAGGAGAGTTAGAAAACCTAGCTTGGATGTTTCAAGCAGCTCCCGATAAAGCGTCAAGAGATGTATTGATGGCTGGTTTTGAGCAATCCTTTGAGGGTCGGTCACTGGCGAATCTACCA
>JABJJO010000082.1 GCA_018660825.1 Planctomycetaceae bacterium
ACCGCCACCGGAAAAATGCGATTGACCATTTGACCGAGCCAAGGTCGCGCTAAAAAGCTAATGACATTAGACAGGCGATCCCCAAGATAAGTCCCGTAACGATAACAGGAATTACTAGCATGCCCACTTTCCTGCCACCGCGCCGCAACCAATGCTGCCTGTTTCTCGCACCGCAACTTCGACAAGACCATGCCTGATCTGAAACGCCAGCACCACATTCTGGACACGCAATTAATGCCACACAAGACTCCTATACAAATATGAATCCAAATAACGAGCTAGATCGAGAACGCTTAATGAAAGCGATTGACAACCCTCCTCATCCTACCCCACCACCGGACCGCCGGGCAAGGAAAATGGGGGGTGGTGCAACTCCGTTTTACTCCGTATCACTCGCCGGCAATTATTTATCCCGAGCCTCTGCTAAGATAGAGGCAGTCCTAAATAAAACATCGAACTGAGGATTGTGGACATCATGCCATCCAAAAAACCGTACGAAGAACTAACTATTGGTTACCTTGTTTTTCAATTGGTCGCATTTTCTTTGTTTATCTCGGTTCCTGTTGGTGGCGGTCTTTATTTCTTTCTCAAGAATTATGCAGAGCTCTCGGAAGAACTCTCTGATGCAGCAGAACGACTCTCACTCTCAGAAGACGACATAGGTTTCCTTATTGCATTTTTCGGCGTCGTTTTGATCTGGATTGTCACGGTGGTTTTTTATTGCCGGCATCAGTTTAATACGATAATGGCAATTCGAGCAATACGACAGAGAAGGCTTGGGTTGATACCTGACGAGTTAACTAAATACGAGCAATGGTGGATAAAATTGAAAAACACAAGACACCGGCGAAGGCGTTACTAGTAGCCCGTTTCGACGGTGATCCTACCCCACGACCGGGCCGCCGTGCAAGGAAAATGGAGGGCAATAAAGATATCCGCGTATATTACAATAAACTGATAACACAAATGTAAGAATGCAAATTATATTCGGGAGAAGATTAAATGGTAACCAAAAAAACAGCTGTGTTTTTACTGGTTTGCTTGTTTGCTGTAGTGTTATCTGGGTGGATCGATAGCAATCCCACTGGAATGCGTTTTGTGTGGACTTTGAGGATGATAGTATTCGGTGCAGGGGGTGTTTGCGGTGCGGTGGTTGGTCTCATTTGGTGGGCAATTACGAAAAATAGCGAAGCTGAAAAACCTAAATCTTTACCCAAGGCAAGTTTGATCGGGGGGGTCATTGGCGCTTTTGTCTCACTAGGAGCATGGCTGGTATTTTGGTACGGTGTGGTTGGAATAAATCCTCCATAGCCCCTCACCCACCATCCCCTGTTCATGTGTTCTTAGTTCCTACCCCACCACCGGGCCGCCGGGCAAGGAAAATGCGTACGGGGCTAGTCGTCGGTAGCGGGCTCGTCAGTGTTCACCGGATTTCTTAAACTCTTCAGCCAGTGATTTCGCCAAAGATGTAAGCTTGGCTGCGGCGTCCAAAAATTCATCGGACCTAACCGGACTAAGAAATAATATCGCAGAGAAGCTAAGTGGAGGAAACCAGATCAGTTGGCCACTTTTAATACTAATACCAGGAAACATTGGATTTGCATCTAACAAACTTTTTTGCACATTTATAGTGAGGAACTTTCTGAGCCTCTCAGAGTCAAAAGTAGTTTCCAAACGGTAGCAATTAGTGAAATCCTCGATCACCATCGAAGAAGGTAGGTCTTTTGCGCCGGAGATCAACTTTGCAAGTCGAGAGTCCGCTCTCTTTTCGATCAGTGAAAATCTTGAGGGAAGTTCAGCTGGAATAGTGATCTTGTAACAGCCGGTGTGAATGTTAGTTGCACCTTGATCAAAGCTAAATTCACATCCGTGGACTGTTCCAGTTAGCCGCACCGACCTCCCCCAGCCAATGCTGCTATATTTCAGGCCTAATTTTGTGGCTATCGGTTCGTAATTCCTGTTCAACCTGTACCGAGTGGCAACAGTTATAAGTACTAAGGAAATTGGAATAAGACAAATCCCAAATACTACGAGGGCATCAAACGAATCAGATTCCCAGTAGTTAGCGAGCAGCCTTATAACACACCTCCAATTAACACAGGAACAAACACATAGACCATTTCAAACGTAACCTCCTTGAGGGCACATCCGACCAGCTTACCAAATCACAACACGAAGTGCTTGGTTAGAAGCCCACCACCGGGTCGCCGGGCAAGGAAAATAGGAGGGCTGGGCTACGTGAATGTTTTTACAAGTTGGGTGTTTTATCAACGAGTTGCTGCAAAAGGGCGAGTATACGGCCAAGCCATAGAAAACCTAGGCATACAAACAACTGTGCTACGAGTGTGCGTTCACCACGACTTTCCATGAGAACAGGGACTCCCCATAACGCACCATAAAACGCACCCCAGTAAAAGAGCTTTGGCAACGCCCGAATAAAAAGCATCCAAAGGTCTGCTGGACGATAGTTTGGGTCGAGTCGTTTTCTCTCTTTTTCCTTTTTCGACAAAAGGAAAATCGTGACAAATAAAATTACAAATCCGCCGACACAAATCCAAAGTTCCATAGTTAATTTCTCCCCAGCAAGTGTTTACAAAAAGTTCCTCACCCCTAAGATTGCCAGGAGCTCCTCAAACCGGGCAACCATTGCGTAGAATTGTGCGGAAAAACGTACTTTCACACAAGACAAGAACGACTACACGCCCACCAAACCCTGCTCATGTGTTCGTAACTCCGTGACCCCACCGCCGGGCAAGAAAAGAGGGGGGCTGGTGATTCTCATCCTGCATTATTTATCAAGGATTATGAAAGGATGCCTTTGACGACTGAACCTTCGACGTCCGTAAGTCGGTAATCACGCCCCGCATGGCGGTAGGTTAGTTTTTCGTGATCAAACCCAAGTAAATGAAGAACCGTCGCGTGGAAGTCGTGTACATGTACTTTGTCCACTTCTGCACGCAATCCGTGTTCGTCAGTTTCGCCGTAGGTAATTCCGCTTTTCACACCCGCCCCTGCGAGCCATGATGTGAAGGCCCACGGGTGATGTTCGCGTCCTTTGGCATCCGCTGTATTGTTGAACGGGGTTCGCCCAAACTCAGTGGTCCAGACTACAAGAGTGTCTTCGAGCATGCCACGCTGTTTCAGATCTTTAATCAGAGCGGCGATAGGCTGGTCAACGTTTTTGGATAGGGCAACATGCGTCATCATATCGCCATGGGCGTCCCAGTTGCCTGATGATCCGGTATCGATTAACTCGACGAAGCGGACGCCGCGCTCGATTAGTCGGCGTGCGGCAAGACATTGCCAACCAAACCCCATTGTAGAATCTGATTGAATTGCGTAACTAGCCAATGTCGCCTTGGTTTCTTTGCTGAAATCGAAAGCGTCCGGTACTGCCTGTTGCATTCCGTATGCAATCTCAAAGCTCTTCATTCGAGCTGACAGTGTGCCCTTGTGTTCACGAGTATCAAGATGCAGTTTATTGAGTTCCTGTAGTGCTAAAAGTTCCTGTCGCTGTTTTTTTGGTGGGATTCGTGGTTTCACATTGGCAACGGGATCTGCGCCGGGAACGACGAGCGTCCCCTGATTGACAGCAGGAAGGAAGTCGTTGGAGTAAACCTGAGTTCCCGCATATGTTTGCTGTGGGGCGATAACAACAAACCCGGGAAGATTCTGATTGACTGTGCCCATTCCATAGGTGACCCAGGAACCGATACTTGGTCGTGAAAAGGCAAAGGATCCGGTATGCATACCCAGAGTCGCGTTGTAGTGATTGGAATGAGAGGTATGCATGGAGCGGATGACGGCAAGATCATCAACGCAGCTAGCAACGTGAGGAAATAGCGTACTAACCTCGGTCCCGCATTCACCATGAGGAGAAAATTCCCACTGAGGCCGCTTGAGATAGATACGTTCGTAGCCGGGGCGGTCTTTGATTTCCGGATGATCGGCCTTTATTTCTTTACCATGGTCTCGGTGTAATGCAGGTTTGGGATCGAATGTGTCAATATGCGAAACTCCACCTGTCATGAACAGGAAAATTACATTTTTTGCCTTTGCGGGAAAGTGCGTCTCCTTCGCGGCGAGTGGTCCCGCGTCATCAACGGCAAGGCACTCGGTGATACCGGGCAACAACAAGGAGCCAGCCAGCGACGAACGCAACATCGATCGTCTGTTGATACCGTTAATATGAGGTTGGATACGGTGTGACATAGTTTGACCGTTATTTGAGTGCTTAGTCCACATAGAGAAATTCATTACTGGACAGGAGTATTCGACTGAGGGCTTGCCATTTTTGTTCATCTGTTCCGTCGTAGGTATTGATGAACTGCAGCGTGATATCTGTTTCGGCCTCGGTCGGTAATCGTTGAAACAGAAGTTGGTAGAGCTCATCGATTATAGGATTAGCGGGATAGCTCGCTAAAATGCGTGATGCGGTTAGATTGGCATAGGAATGAAACAACTCGTCATTTAGGAAATAAAGTGCCTGAGTAGGTACAGTGGTTTGTTGCCGAACAGGCGAACTTGTGTTTGGATCAGGGCCGTCAAAAAGTGAGAGGAATGGGTGCCGCCGTTGACGTTGTACCATCATATAGACACTTCGCTTATTCGTTTGGTAAACCGCATTAAAAGGTGCATGTTGGCTAAAGTTCCATGTTGACTCCGGAGGAAACGGATGTGCTTCGCCAGGCACACTATCGAGTTCTTTACTAACGACCAGCAGTGAATCTCTTATCTCCTCTGCCGTAAGGCGTCGCGGGGAAAAGTAACTGAGCCATTTGTTGTTTGGATCCTGCTGGTGTGCCGCTTTAGACGCATGAGAACTACGTTGGTAAGCATCACTAAGCATAATAAGACGATGTAGCGGTTTTATTCGATAATTGTTAGCGACCAACTGGCTGGCCAAGAATTCAAGTAGTTTCGGATGAGACGGAACTGAACCGCGGGATCCAAAATCATTGGGCGTTGCTACAACGCCCTGACCAACGTGCCATTGCCAAACTCGATTTGCCAGGACACGTGCAAATAACGGATGGGAAGTAATCCAGCTAGCCAAGTCGACTCGGCCGCTCTGCTGAGGGTTTTGCGTTGGTGTACCGCCAAAAATCTCCAGCCAACGCCGCGGTATATTTTCACCAGCCTGTTCTGGATCGCCTCGAAGTTGCAATGCCGCATCACTGACCGCACCCTCAGTAACGGCATAGGCAACCGGAATCGTCAATGGAGTCGGAGGTGTTAAGTTTCCATTCTTTTCTCCTAACGCGGCTAAGCCCTCACCGAACTCGGCGGATTGGAAATATTCAAGAAAGAATGTCACACCGTCTCCCGCGCCGGCGTGTGCGTCGAGGACGTGACCGGAAATTGCATATTCACCATCTTCGGGACAAATCCAGGAGATCGCGGCATCCTCGCCGGGGCCTGGGTGTGTGAAGAGCGTCTTTGGAGGCAGCGATGTCCACGCTTTAACGGTGGTACCACCAGTGTTCGCAGACACAGACGGATTATCGCCAAATGCCCAACCTTTCAGAGCGGCATGGCCACCAATATTTAGTTTTTTGGTGATCAGGTATTTGGGTCCGTCTGTGGCATCCAGAAAAGCCCACTTCGCGCCCCGCACCTCGATTAACGGAGAATCTGAATCAATCAACTCCACTAACTCTTGAGATGACCATTTCTTCTCCGAGGCTTTGGTATTCTGGATGTTTAAGAGGATACCGGTTGAATCGGCTCCGTAATTAGCATTGCGGTTGATCTTAAGCTGAAGAACCTCCCCCTTCTTAATTTGTCGTACCGAATTGTCGCCCAAGTGTTCTTCTAATTTCTCGTTCCCGCTTTGACCGACATTGGCAGTCCCCAGGACAGTAACCGATTTAGCCGCGAGTCCCTTAAGCATCGCTATCGCTTCAGGATTGTTTGGCTTGTTGGCCTCATATTCCGCCATGGCCGCAAGATATTCTTGATATAGTCGTGCTAGCTCTCCGGTTAACTCCAGAGTGACCAGATCTGCCGGTTGCGGAATAGGTTCGCAACCGGGAAAGGAGAATTTTGTGCTGCTGAAAATGCCGTAAAGGGCGTAATAGTCTTCCGCTGTGATCGGGTCGTATTTGTGGTCATGGCATCTGGCACAACCGATTGTCGTTGCAAGGAATGCCTTTCCGACGTTATCAATTACATCTTCGTGCATAAGGTGTATGTCTTTGTTGATGTCATGCCCATATCGTCTTGAAACTGCAAGATAGCCGGTCGCAATAATCCCATCGTTTCGCAAATCGACCGTATCACCCAATGGTTGTAAATCGCCTGCAAGTTGCTGTTGCACAAAAGAGGTGAATGGCATGTCCCGATTGATCGAATGAATCACCCAGTTTCTAAAACGCCATGCGTGCGGCAACGGTCGGTCCGAATTCTCGCCGGCCGTATCACCATAGCGGATCACATCCAACCAGTGGCGTCCCCAGTGTTCGCCATATTCATTGGACTCCAGTAGGCGATTGACAACTTTAAGGAATGCATTCGGAGACTTGTCCTGTTCGAATGCGATGACGTCTGGATAGGTCGGAGGTAATCCTGTCAGGTCATACGTTGCGCGTCTAATCAGTTCTCGTCGAGAAGCTGCTGTTTTGGCCGTTAATCCCTGAGCCTGAAGTCGGTGATTGATTAGCCGATCAATTGTTTTAGGAGATTGGACGACTTTGACCTCGGCAAGGGGTTGGTATGACCACCATGTTTTTGAGTCGGCCTTGGACATCCCGCCAATCTGCTGCCCTGCGACACGCGGATCAACTGTTCCGTTCTGTACCCATTTCGTAAGGATTTCAATTTCTTCCGGCTTCAGTTTGCCGCTTTTATCTGCTGGGGGCATCTCAATGCCTCGGTAATTTATTGCGTCGATCAAAAGGCTACCGTCTACATCCCCCGGAATAATAGCCGGACCGGACTCGCCACCTTTGGTCCATCCAGCTTTTGTTTCAAGCGACAAGCCACCGGATTGCTTGGTGCCAGCATGGCACGGGTAACATTTGGCAACCAATAACGGTCGAACTTGTTTCTCGAAAAAGTCATCCGCCTGTAGATGGAATGGAAACAACAAAAGAAGGGCGACGATCAAAATTGAAAATCGTTTCATGTTGGTTTCTTACTCACACAATATCAGTTGGCCCGTTCTCAGACGTGACCTCTTCAAGGCCACCTTCGACCATCTTACCAAATCACAACACGAAGTGCTTGGTTAGAAGCCCACCACCGGGCCGCCGGGCAAGGAAAAGGGAGCCTACTCGTCGGTAGCGGGTTCATCCGCTTCTCCATCAGTTGAGACGGCATCTGCGCCTTCGCTTTCTTGAGTATTCCGCTGTTCCTCAAGTTTACTGATGCGATGATGAGCGTATCCAATGCCGCACAATGCTAACCCAAGGAAGGCGTCCATATTTTTGGGTTCAAATGGCTTTCCACTGCTCATTACAGCCACCTCCTTCGCGAAGTATAAAATGATAATGCCCAACCCCAGTGCCATAAACAGCTTTGGGCAGTGCTTCAAAAATGTAAAACTATCCCAAGCGTTATTCTGAGAGTTATTTGCCATAGCGTTTCCCTTTTTTATATCTATTTACAGTGACATTGCCGCATCACCCCTAAGATTGCCATGGGCTCCTAAAACCGGACAACCATTGCGTAGAATTGTGCGGAAAATCGCACTTTCAAACAAGAGCAGAACGACTACACACCCACCAACCCCTGCTCATGTGTTCGTAGTTCGGTGACCCCACCACCGGGCCGCCGGGCAAGGAAAAGGGGGGATCAAGCAAATGGTTGATCTTCAGGAGCAGATTCTGCGGAAGTTGGAGTGAATTTACAGCCAGTTGTGTTTGATTTACTTTAATCGATGCCATTTAATAAGTTATAATCTGATTGAAGTATGCATCGTCAAACGTGCCCTCTACCACCAAGGAACAGCTGCAATGAAGACAAAACTTGGACTTCTGTTATTGATTTTATTGATCACCGTTGGGTGCGATGACTCTACCCAAAGTGAGCAACCGGTTGAGCAACCTGCCTCGCAGGAAGTCGAGCAACTTTCATCACGAGAAGTTGAGCAACTTTTGTTGGTTTCGCATGGGGAGTTGGGAAATAAAATTTTCACGATCACCGACGAACAGGCCGAAAGTCTGAGTAAGGCTCGTGAGCTAAATTTAAAGGGCTTAATATCAATCACTGACGAGCAGGCCGAAAGTCTGAGTAAGGTTCGTACCCTATATTTAAACCGCTTAACATCAATCACTGACGAGCAGGCCGAAAGTCTGAGTAAGGTTCATAATCTACAGCTAAGCAGCTTAACATCAATCACTGACGAGCAAGCCGAAAGTCTGAGTAAGAGTGAACTCTCACTTAATTTCAACGGCTTAACATCAATCACCGACGAGCAGGCCGAAAGTCTGGGCAAGGTTAATAGTCTACTTTTAGCCGGCTTAACATCAATCACTGACGAGCAGACCGAAAGTCTAAGCAAGGTCAAGATGGTGCTTAATTTAAACGGCTTAACATCAATCACTGACGAGCAGGCCGAAAGTCTGAGTAAGGTTCATAATCTACAGCTAAGCAGCTTAACATCAAT
>JABJJO010000084.1 GCA_018660825.1 Planctomycetaceae bacterium
CAAAAACAGGCACCCTCAACAGGCTACGTTCTAGGCCTTGGTAATCTTAGCCTTGGATTGTTCCACAACAGCCATGGCGTTGCGTGTATCAACAACACAACTGGCGTGATCAGCTATCATTTGATAATCAAACGCGGAATGGTCTGTGCAAATCACAGCACAATCCAATTCCTCGAGATAAGCCGCCGTCAGCTCGCAACTCTGCAAATCAGGAACGATAAAACTTCGCATTTTTGGCAGTACAGCAATCCACGGATCACTGTAACTCAGTTGCGCCCCGCGCTCGGTTAACAACTCCATCAACCGAAAAGATGGACTCTCACGCGGATCATCAATATCCTTTTTATAGGCGACACCCAATATCCCGATTTTGGCGCCGTTAACAGACAATCCTTTTTCATTTAATTGATCGACGACTCGCGACAATACATATTCGGGCATCGAAGCATTGACTTCACCGGCTAATTCAATGAAACGCGTTGTCAACCCGTGACGGCGAGCAATCCAACTCAAGTAAAATGGGTCGATCGGAATGCAATGCCCGCCGAGTCCTGGTCCTGGATAAAAAGCCTGAAATCCAAATGGTTTTGTTTTTGCCGCTGCGATAACTTCCCAAATATCGATGTCAATTTCATCAAACAACACTTTCAATTCGTTTACCATCGCAATATTCACACTGCGATATGTGTTTTCAAGAATCTTGCACGCTTCGGCCACTTCGCAACTCGATACGGGTACTGTCTCGGACATGGCGTGACCATACAAAGTATTGGCGATGTCCAAACTCACAGCATCCATTGCTCCCACAACTTTAGGAATTTGTTGAGCGTTAAAGTCTTGATTGCCTGGATCTTCGCGTTCTGGGCTATAAGCCAAAAAGAAGTCGTCGCCAAGCGTCAATCCGGATGCGGCTAACAATGGCAATACAATATCCCGTGTTGTACCGGGGTACGTTGTGCTTTCAAGTACGATCAACTGACCGCGTCGCAATACTTGGGCAATACTCTTCACCGTTTGTTCAACATACGTCAAATCGGGGTCGCGACTTTCGTTAAGCGGTGTTGGCACGCAAATCAGAATGGCATCCGCTTCGGCCAAGCGGTTAAGCTGATCGGTCGCGTCAAACTTACCCGCCTCGATTTGCTCAGATACCCAATCGCCTGATATATGTTGAATATAACTTTGGCCCTGACGCAACTGTGCGATTTTTTCGGAATCAACATCGAAACCAATCGTCGTATAACCAGTTTCAACAAAAGCCCGCACTAACGGTAAACCGACATATCCTAATCCCACAATTCCAATCTTCGCTGTTTTAGCGTCAATCGCGGTTGTTAATTCTGTGAAGTTCATAAAGCACTTTCATCACAATAAGACAAACATCGGTTATGCGGATCCGATTAACGCGTCGACGTGAATACGGAAGTGTGTTGTCCGCTAGCAGCGGAAACTTGATTATAGTTTTACTAGCCGTTTACATAAGGGCGAAAATCAAATGCTCGTCAGAAACCTGAGAAACCTTTGTTCATAATCCGGTACTGCCAGTGCTAAGCGGTGGCTTAAACGCCCCGCCGGATGTCCAACTCGAATATCCTGTAAATATCGATTCCAAACGCCACGGCATTCATATTTTCCGGACAACAAAAATCGACACCATGCCCAACTGGCAGCATAATCAACCGCATCCGCTCGAGTTGTCGATTTGATTTTTTCCAACGCCGATAGACTTATCGGTTCAGGCAACAGAATACGTTGTCCCCCCAATAATTGCTGCAAAGCTTTTCCATGGACTCGCGATTGCTGTTCTAGGGAATCCTCTGCCCACTCCGCCAATCCTTCATCCATCCATAAAGGCATCGCTGTATTAGGAAACGTCAAGTGATTCAAGGAATGAACTGCTTCATGCGTCAAATCTTGCAGCAGTGTCTCGCCCTGAACAGCTAAAATCGTCGGCCGCCCACCGCGCACAATGAACAAGGAATTGCGTCTAGGCGCCTTGGGTAACGTTTTCTCTAAATGAGCAAAATACTGTTGGCTATCAGAAAAAATCAGCACATTGATTGCTCCAACGATCGCTGGACTCCCATAAACTTCCGATAGCCGTTGCGGCAATTGCTTTAACTCCGCCAATATTTTCTCGAAACCTCGTGGAGTCGCGGTGTAATGAAATTGCAACCATTGCTTGCCCGCTGTAATAGACGGTTCAGCAGCACCTGCCCAATCTGTCTTAGTAATCAACAGCAGGCTCCCAAAAGTTCCAAATACACTGCGCAGCAACGTTCGCCGCGAAATATGCCCATCATGGGTAAAAGTCATGTCAGTTGTAAATGCAGGGGAAATCATGTTTTTCGCGTTAATTCAAGAGCTTACAGCCGCTGCTAAATCTAATCTAAACTGCTGCGGTTAATTGACCAATCGACGTTCGAGGTGTATCGTGATTGAATTGATTCAGTGCCAATTTATGAGTATTCACTCGCGACCAATAGCGACATGAGCGAGTCGTTATCGATAATTACCGGTCACAAACGAGGTATTAGTAACAGATGATTGATTACAAGGTAAAAAATCAATTCCTACAAATGATACTCTAAAACACGCAAACATTAAAAGAGTGGCCTAGCCCTTATAAGAACGATTTTGGCACATACACATGACGCAACAAACAATGGACTTTTTCAACTCGACTTATAAATAGTATTTGAGGAATTATCGGTGAAACACGCAGCCATTGGTCCTATTGAACTCCATTTTCCTCAAAGGATCGAATCAAATGACGACCTTCAGAAACTCTATCCAAAATGGAATCTAGATCTGATTCACGAAAAAACGGGAATCTTCCAACGTCATATCGCCGAAGAACACGAACTTGCATCAGATCTGGGAGTCGCAGCGGCTAAAAAGCTATTTGCCGAGCATGACATCGACCCCAAATCGATTGACTTCCTGTTCTTTTGCACCCAAACTCCCGACTATCCACTCCCCACTACCGCCTGCCTGATGCAGCAAAGACTCGGGTTACCCACAAGTTGTGGCGCGTTGGATTTCAATCTGGGTTGCTCCGGATATGTTTACGGACTCGCAATGGTCGACGGGCTGATCAAAAGTGGAGCAGCAAAGCGGATTTTGTTCATCACCGCCGAGACATATTCAAAATATATCGACCCCGAAGACCGCAGCTTGCGAACCATTTTCGGCGACGGAGCCGCGGCAACGCTGATTGAAGCCGCCGATGAACCGACACTGCAACACTTCAAGTTTGGCACCAATGGCGCAGGAGCCGACATGTTACTACTCACCAAGAGTGGCATGCGAAAACCCATGAAGCCACGTAATCGCCACCGCTGGAAAAGTGACCTCTATATGGATGGCCCCAGCCTGATCAGCTTTACTGTAGATGCTGTGCCTCAGTTAATAAACCAAGTCATGCAAAATTCGAATTTATCCACTGACGATATCGACTTCTACCTCATGCATCAAGCGACCAAAAAGATGCTCGAAGAACTCACTCAACGATTACAACTACCCTCTAGCAAAGTCCCTATTCACCTACAAAATGTTGGCAACACGGTGTCTTCAACGCTACCGATCCTAATTCATCAAATGCGAACTTCTGGTGAGCTACAAGCTGGGCATCAAAACATGCTGATTGGATTCGGCGTCGGCCTGTCGTGGGCGGGTTGCCTGTGGCAAGAGACCTTTCCAGCTTAAATTCAATCTCTCAATATCATTGGCGGCATTCTCATGACTTCTTTACAAGGCTACTTTTTAATAGCGCCACCGGTCGTTGCCGATGAAAATTTCAACCGCAGCCTAGTCCTCATTTTGCAACACGATGAAGAAGGCGCCATTGGTTTGATTACCAACAGGCCAACTAATAGTGAACTAGACAATTTATGGGAAGCGATGACAGGGTCTCCCTTTCCTGGAGAAGGTGTTTTGCATGTAGGTGGGCCCGTCGAAGGCCCCGTCATGGTCTTGCATACTCGAGCCGAATACAGCGAACAACGAATTCTAAGTGGAGTTTATGTCTCTTCACAAAAATCAAATCTGGTGAAATTAATTGCGCACAAAACAGTACCGTATCGCGTCTTTGCCGGTTACGCGGGCTGGCAACCAGGACAACTCGAAGCTGAAATCAAAGCTGGTGGCTGGCTCACAACACCTGCTTCGGCGGCTGATATATTTACACCAAGCGAGGATCCCTGGAAAAGCATGTGCCAGCGATTAGGAGACCACGTACTGAAAGAGGTCGTGGGAAATGATAAACTATCGATAGATCCTGAACTAAATTAACACGAAATTGAATGACCAATATCAACCACGAACTCGAACAAACTGATTCCACCGTGCGAATGATCGCCGTTGGCGATATTCATGGTTGTGCCCATGCGCTCGAACGATTGCTTGCTGCAATCGAATTGACCCCCCAAGACACGATCGTTTTTCTTGGCGACTATATGGATCGCGGCCCCAATTCCAAACGCGTTCTGGAAATTGTTATTGAGCTAAGCGAACAATTTCAAGTTATACCGTTGTTAGGTAATCATGAAATCATGATGCTCGATGCCGTAAAAGAATCGGTGACGCGAGATTTATGGCTACAGTTTGGTGGGCAACAAACCATCGAAAGTTATGGCGGTGACTTTGCTAACATCCCCGCGGAGCATCTCGATTTCATGCGGCAATGCTTGCCGTTTTACGAGAGCGAAGATCATCTTTTCGTCCATGCCAATTACCTGCCCGGATCACCACTAACTGACCAAGAAGATCAAATACGCTATTGGACGCATTTGTCAGATTTCCAACCGGGACCACACAAAAGTGGTAAACGGGTCATCGTCGGACACACACCACAAACCCATGGTAGCATCCTAGATTTTGGGCATTTAGTCTGCATCGACACCTATTGTTTTGGCGGTGGTAATCTAACCGCTTTTGATGTTTTCACCAACGAAATATGGCAAGCAAAAGAAAATGAATAAACTATTTCCTCGTACCGTTTCATGTGCGGCTTTCGCAATATTGGCTCTCCTCCTGTTCATTTCTAGCACAACCGCTAGCGAACAACCGCCCAACGTAATTCTGATCTATACCGATGACCAAGGTACGGTCGACCTGAACTGTTATGGCGCCAAAGATCTCATCACCCCTGAATTAGATAAACTCGCGACGCAGGGCGTACGATTTAGCCAGTTCTATGCAGCAGCCCCCGTCTGCTCTCCATCACGCGCCGCCGTTCTTACTGGTCGTTTCCCACAACGCGCAGGGGTGCCCGGAAATGTCTCCTCACAACCCGGTGGCACCGGTATGCCAAGTTCCCAAATCACGATGGCGGAAATATTCCGCTCCGCTGGCTATCGAACAGCACACATTGGAAAGTGGCATTTGGGATTTAATAAAGACACGATGCCCAATAACCAAGGTTTTGACTACTCCTTCGGACATATGGGCGGATGTATCGACAACTATTCGCATTTCTTTTATTGGAATGGACCAAACCGCCACGACCTATATCGTAATGGCCAAGAAGTATGGCGGGATGGACAATATTTTCCGGAACTCATGGTAGAGCAGGCCTCACAGTTCATAAAACAGAAATCCGAAAAACCATTCTTCATGTATTTTGCCATGAACATTCCGCATTACCCTCTACAGGGAACTGAAAAATGGCGTGCCGCGTACAAACACATTAAGGAACCCCGACGCAGGTATGCCACAATGGTCTCAACCATGGATGAAATGATCGGTAAGCTGCTGGCTCAAGTCGAAGAACTTGACATTCGCAAAAACACGATCATCGTCTATCAATCCGACCATGGCCATTCACAAGAAGTTCGCACCTTTGGCGGTGGCGGCAGCGCAGGCATTTATCGAGGTGCAAAATTCAGCCTATTTGAAGGAGGCATTCGAGTGCCGGCGATTATTAGCTGGCCCGGGCACTTACCAACAAATCAAGTCCGCGGCCAACTGGCTACCGCCTGTGATTGGCTCCCAACACTGGCCAAACTTAGCGGAATTCAATTACCCACACATCGAATCGATGGAACTGACATTAGCGAACTGATTCGATCAAACAATATTCAGAGCCCGCATAATGCTTTTCATTGGCAAACCGGGGGAGGCAAAAACCCAGCTTGGGCAGTGCGACAAGGCCCTTGGAAACTGCTTGGCAACCCGAACGACACCAGCCAAAAAGCTCCACTGACTAAAGCCGACAAGCTATTTCTAGTGAATCTCGACGAAGACCCCAGCGAGTTGACCAACCTCGCGGCACAACACCCCGAACGTGTCACCACATTGCAAAAACTACACGAACAATGGTTGCTCGACCTGCGGTAAAGGTGCCAGATTTAGTACACGAATGGTTTGACGATACTTCGTGCTCCTAACGATGGGGGTTTTCATACCAAAACAACCCCAGATTATCTCGCTCTTCACAAGTAATCACATCTAAATCGCCATCGTGATCAACGTCCATGAGCTGCAACAAGTCAAACTTCTGGCCTGCGAGTGAACTCATTTGCCGCACGTCAAATTCGAGTCCTTTTTGAGCGCCGTCGTTGATTAGATTCTTCAGCCAAGTGACGCCAGGTCGACGTGGTCCTGAATTGGGTTCGGTGCTGTGAACAATGTCTAGCAAACCATCTAGATCCAAGTCACCAACTGCTACGGATTTGCCTTTCATTAAGCCATACGGAGCTGGCACCACGTCACGTTTCCATATAGGTTGTTGCGAATTTTCTTCACGCATAAACAGAAGTATCTCAGCTTGATGTGTCGCGACCACGATGTCTTCTCGGTCATCACCGTTAACATCCGCGACATCAATGAACATCACCTCGTGCGAATTTCCACCGATACGGTGTTCTGCCCACACATTCGGTGCGGATCTGATTTTCCTGCCTGGATGTTCCAGCCATAACACGCCCCGATTCGGTCCTTTCCGATCAGAAACCAACACATCATCCTTACCGTCATGATTCACGTCGGTTGCAATGAGCGACATCACCCAACCCGCATCGTACAAACGGTGGTACTTCCAAGCGGCTAGGTCACGTGGATTCGATGGGGCCTGTAGCCACCCGACACTTGCTTGCTGCCCTTTGGAAGCTACCATCAAATCGATCCCATTTCGACCATCAATTTGCATCGGCAGGGCATACATCCAAGCTTGTTTCGACTCAGTAACGGGAATCGCGACTGTTTCCCATTTTGCGGCGTCAAGATAATCCTCTTTAGCGCGCGGAGCCCAGTGCACAAACATGCTACGCAGGGCCCCTTCACAACTACTGACAACGTCCACAGCTCCGTCGCCATCTAAGTCCACAAGTACGGCATCCTCTGGTGACGCAACTCGCCCAACTACCACCAGCGGCCATGGTTTATCAACCGCTGCATCGCCCGGATGTAAGCAGACATGAATTTCCCCGCCTTCTTCCCAAGGTGTCACTAAGTCTAGTTGCCCATCACCGTTGACATCTAACAAACGAGCACCATCAGCACCACGCGATGAATCATCAATCGTGTGGCGCTGCCAAGCTTTGCTGAATCCATCATCCGCGACAACGATAACAGCGTTAGCCACAAGACACCAAAGGACGGTTGCGATTACGACGAAGTCACGCTGCATTAATCTACCTCTTGTCCGAACGTCAATTCACAGATATTTAGCGTTATTTAGAACGTGGCACAGAAACCGGTGCCGGGAATTTCCGGATCGGACTGTATCGCTTATATGATTCCCAAATATCACCATCGCCACACACTCGAGGATCACCCGTTTCTTTCAGAAAGTGAAGCATTTTGTTCTGTAGCAGAGTTTGCAAGCGGTGATTTCCTTTTTGGTCGATCAGATTATTCAAACACGATGGATCTACTAGGATATCAAACAATTCCCAAGCCGGTCGCTGGTCGACGGCCAAGTGAAAAAACGATTCGATTCCAGCTTCCTCGCGTCCATTAACCAAAACTGTCAACGTTGGACAAGCGTCGATGTCATGATAACCACCATGTTCGCGCCCTAATTGTTCGGGACCGTCATATTTTTGCGGATCACCGGCAGGCCAACGATTCGGTTTGAAATTTCGAATCAACAAATACTGATTACTACGCATCGCCCGCTGAGGATAGGTCCAATTATCATACCGCGAGGACGAATGCCGTTCACGAGAACTAAACACAACCTCTGCATCCGCGCCCATGGCTTGCTCATACTGTGTCCCGTGATCAAACAAATCGACAAGGCTGCGGCCTTGCATTTCTGACGGCACGACAACGCCAGCGATGGTCAAAAAAGTAGGAGCTAGATCAACAAAACTAATCATATCCAAGAACGACTGTTCTGGCTTGATGCGATCGCCCCAACGCATTGCCAACGGAACATGAATTCCATATTCGTAACAATTTGCTTTGGCCCGCGGAAAGGCCATGCCATTGTCACTCGTCACCACAATCAGCGTATTATCTAGCTCGCCTAACTCTTCAAGCAAGTCAATCATTTGAGAAAGATGAGAGTCAAAGTGTTCAATTTCAACATAATAGTCCAACACATCTGAGCGCACGGTTTCAACATCTGGCAGGAATGGCGGGACATCGACTTTGGTAATATCTTTCCCTAATCGAGTGCCAATTCCAGCCTCAAACCCTCGATGCGGCTCGTGAGCACCAAACCAAAAACAGAACGGCTGACCTTCTTGCCGCGACTCCAAAAATGATTTGAAATTGCTCGCATAATCCTTGTTGCTAATTCCACCTCCAGGTGGCTTGGCCTTGTGTGTGTCAAAGGCGGGGCCCGCTGGATTTTGCGTACGTCCAGAAATCTTCCAGTTCCCAGGACCCCATGGTTTACCTGTATAGCCGATATGATATCCAGCACGCTGTAACAATGCCGGATAGGTCTTAAGTGACATTGGAAACGAACTAGCGTGAGTTCCCGCTTGTTGGTTCTGCCAAGGATAGCGACCCGTCAACAAACTAGCACGCGAGGGGCTACACCCAGGAGAAGCAGCAATCGCATTTCGAAACCAAATGCCTTCTTTCGCAATACGATCAAACCCAGGTGTCGACATCTCTGCAGTACCCATTTGAGAGTTGTGCGCAAACGATTGATCATCAGAGATCGCCAGCAAAATATTAGGTCGCCGCTGTGCCTGCAGTGGATCACAAATATCACCACTCGTGGTGGCAGCCAATACCAGCAAACACAATCCGTATTTCATACGTATCAAACCGAATCTCCACATCTATTTTCAATTTATTAATCCATTGTTATACGCTACCACACCTTCCGAAACGAGTCACAGCATCTTACATTTACGTACAATATATTAGTATAACGATCAGCCCTCTACAAATACGGCGCGCCACACAAACAACACACACTTTCTTTCACCAGGGGTTCTATACCTTGCACTTACCCAAATTAATTCTATGTATCTATGTAATCACCTGCTTTTATAGTTCCGTTGGTCACTGTCAGGACGCAGATGCACCGCAGGCAGCGCAAATCAAGACGTTGCTGCAACAAGTCTCCACTGCACAAACTGCTCGGCAGTTCCCGCAAGCCATCAAACTACTAAATCAAATCGAAAAACTTGACAATACAATCGCCGTTGTCTTTTACCTCCGCGGACGCATTCACTTTCAACAAGCTGCCTTTAAACAATCCGTCCGTGATTTCAATCGTTACGTAGTGTTAAACCCCAAAATCGAATCACGCCAGTGGGAACGCGGCATCAGCATGTATTACGCGCAACACTACAAACAAGGAGCGTCCCAATTTGAACTCTATCAAACGTACCACAATCAAGATGTTGAAAATTCGGTTTGGCGGTTTCTGTGCATGGTGCCAGACAGTGGAGTCGCTAAAGCCAGGAAAGTTATGCTACCGATTGAGAATGACCGCCGTATTCCAATGATGAAAGTTTTCGAAATGTACCGCGGCACAGCCACTCCCGAAGATGTGCTACAAGCGGTAGAGCAGGGCGATCCCACCAAGGAAATAACGGCAACACGGGCATTTTATGCCCATCTATATTTGGGCCTGTATTATGAAGTCACCGACAAACCCAAGTTAGCTCGCAAATACATCGAGCTATCCGCCAATCCACAACTACTTGGCCATGCCGGCATTAATTCATACATGTGGGACGTAGCCCGTGTGCATTGGAATAGAATGCAACAAACAAAATAATCGATCGAAATCGTATGCCACGATTTCCAGCAGACCAACCGACTCTGCGCATTCGTGTTAATTCGTGGTGTTATTTACCGGCGCCCAAGCAATACAGAAACTGGTCCGACCGCACTAGCAAATGACCGTCAAAAGCAGCTGGACTAGCGCGAAACACTTCTTCCAAATCTGCTCCAATATCACTGGTCGAAATCGGAGCGTACTTAGTTCCCGGTTTAAAAACAATGATTTTCCCTTGCTCCGTTACGGTATAAATCACTCCGTTAATGGCTATCGGGGACGATGAAAATGCACCGGCGACGCGCGCAGTCCACAGTTCTTTGCCGTCGTTCACTTGATAACAGCTTATCAACCCGGGCCTGAGGCGAGTAATCACCACATAATCATCAACCGCAATGGGACTCGGTAGGTCGCGTCCACCAGTACGCGGCACACGCCAAATTTCCCGTTTTCCCGTAACATCACCACTGCCTCCCGGTTGGATAGCAATCATGAACCCAGTTCGACCAGGAATCGCAATTACGGCGTCGGAGGTGACGGCAAGCGTTGGAGTGCCACGACCTCCCGGCGCTGCACATTTCCAGTTCTCTGCGCCAGTTGCAGGATTATATGAAATCACTTGGCTATGGCCATTGAGCACAATTTCATTCTTAGCTGCCGTTCGAAAAACAACAGGAGTACTCCAACCTCGAATAGTATCCCGCTGAGTTTTCCAAGCGGTCGTACCCTTGTCACGATGAAACGCCATTAATGACGATTCATTGTCCGCATCACAATTCTGCACTACCAAGTCCCCCACAAAAATCGGAGAAGCACCGGTGCCCCACGGGCCATCAAAAGTGCCAAGGTCGCGCGACCACTGGATATCTCCGGAAACAGCATCCAGACTGTGCAAGCCACCTTTTCCAAAAAAAGCGACGACTTGTTTACCATCGGTGACGCACGTACTCGATGCACGGTTATTCATAGCATGAGCTGACTCTGCCTCTCCTTGCCAAACCACTTTCTGCCAGAGGATTTTACCGGTGCGTCTATGTACGGCAAACACCGCCCGTTGCGATCCACTTTCTAAGGACGAAGTTATATATATGCGATCGCCCCAATAAACAGGTGATGACTGCCCACGACCTGGAATCTTTGTTTTCCAAACAATGCTCGATGTGGAAAACGATTGGGGAACATTTGCTGCATCGCTATGACCATCATTTTGCATTCCTCGCCACTGATTCCAATTGGTCTCAGCAGAAACAACACTTACAGCGCAAAACATAACAAGCAACACCGACAATTTAATATGCATTATTCTAATCCCTAATTTTACAATGGTTTTATACGAATGTTTTTCCAACGACATTTTGATCCTTGCGGCCAACTCTTACCACCGTGAACTTGAACTGCGATACTTCCAGATGTACCCAAAAGCTTACGAATAACTTCCTTATCATATTTTGCCGCCGTCGATTGCATCCCATTAAAAGTACAGATTTTTTGGTTATTGATATAGGTCGTGATAACAGGGTAATCACCTTCAACAATCACCCGTGCTGTGTTCCATTGATTAACACGCCAAGCTTTGAGCCATTGTTCAGAACTACAGGATGAAACAAGACCGACTTTGGAATAAGCTTGATGTTTATCGGTCGTAAGCGAGACTAATTTTCCAGCGTCGTCGATCTTACCATTGATGTCAAATGTACGAGTGTTAAACCCCGTCGTACCTTCACCGTAGATATGGCCGACATTTCCGGCATCATGATAGTCAACCATCATCTGAAAACACTGTCCACGATCTGTGCTGCGCAAGAACAAACCCGAACAAACACCCCAGTCGGGCATCATATCGATTTCGAGCTCAAAGTTCTCAAACTTGCGATCTGTCAGCAGAATGCCTCCGTTACCAGAACCTGGAGGATCCTGTTCACCCGTAATAGCTCCTTGTTCCACCCGCCAATTTCCACCTGTGCCATGGCCAATCTTTTCAGGGTTAAGATGCCAACCTGATAAATCCTTGCCGTTGAACAACTCAATCCAGCCTCTTTTCGGCGCCGCATAGACTCGACCGTGCAGTGCCATGATAGCCGCTGTTGAAAGTGTGCTGTGCTGGATAAAACGCCGCCGAGAAGATGTGCGTTCTATTGCTGCAGGGATGCGATCGACCATTTCGAAATTCCTTTTTTTCAATGTTAAGCGAACTATGTATTATACAGGAGGGTCTATTCAGAATAACATTTTTCAACTCTATCGGTGACCCTTAGCGGTTAAATACGTCAACAAGTTCCTCAGCAAGATCTCGGATAACCGCTGGCCCTTGCAGCAATACTGGATGGTGCAACAACACTGTTGCCTCGGCAGCGACTGTGCTGTTCGCTAATGAAACTGGTTTGCGACAGCGTCTGTCACTGCGTTTCACAAACCCGCGAAACCCTGCAAACAGTGGAATCCCCTTATCCTGTGCATAACACAACAAATCTTGTCGCCGCTGCGGATCTTCCAGCATCCATGCCAGCTTATAAAATGCTGGGCTGTCCTCTGCTGCAATTTTCAGTGGCGTGATCCCAGAGCAGGGTGCCGTTGTTTTCAAAATAGCATTTACATTATCACGTCGCAGCGAATGGCGTTCTGCGAGCGTTTCAAATTGTGGCAACAACACACACGCTTGTAATTCACTCAAAGCAAACGCATCATTGCCTCTTTCTCTAAAGACATTGATTCTCTGCGCCATTGATTCATTGTTACAAAGCACAGCACCTCCACGACCTGCTGTTAATAGTTTACTGCCACCAAAACTCAGAACGGTCAAATCCCCAAACGTCCCCAGTAATTGCCCTGCATGCGTGGCTGCTGGTGCCTGGCAGACATCTTCAATTACCGCCACACCAACGGAGCGAGACCACTTCATAATCGTGTCGATATCTGCCATGCCACCATGCAAACTACTCACAATAACTGCTTTCGTTTTCGCACTATAAGCGGCCGCCAGATCACCTGCTTGTATGCTCCAGGTTGCTGCAGCAATATCGACTAACACCGGTGTAGCCCCTGTTGCTTCAATACAGCGAAAATTACCTGGAAAATCGTACCCCGCTAGAATCACTTCGTCCGCCGCAGTCACTCCGATGCCACGCAAAGCCAGTTCAATACCAATCGTACCAGAGCAGGCCAGCATTACATGTTCACATTTGTATCTATTTCCTAGTATTTCACACAACTGTTGCGTGTGGATCCCAGTATAGGAACCCCAGCCCCCCGAGTTATAAATTGCTTGCAATTGCTGTTCAATTGCATCATCGGGGATGGGCCAAGGAGCTTGAAATGGATGTGAGGGTTCAACAGTCATTGTTATTTCTTGGGAATTAACTCCAAGCAAACAATCGATTTGTCCCCCCGCAAATACAACAAGCCTTGCGAAACGACGGGAGCTGCCCAGCACGGGTAGGCTAAATCGAATGACGTTTCAAACGGCAACTCGTACTCGCCCTGTTGCCCAGTTACCGCAATGTCACCAGCAATCGGTTCAAATTTTTGCGGGTTCGCCTTCATCAAAAAGACATGACCATATTCACCCTGACAAATGAAATGCCCGTCAACAAAAGTTAATGACGTTCGCGTCAACCCCTCGATCGACCACTGAACTTTCCCCGTTTTCCATTCAATGCACCGTAATTCTGCATTACGAGTGTGCCGACCACTGCACCCATATAGATATCCATTAACGAAGATTGGAGTGTTCCAATGCGCCTGCATCGATTTGTCGCGCGACGTGGGACTATCTCTCCAAACAACTTCAGCATTTCCTTTTTTGACACGTAGCAGAGAACTTCCAGGACCGTAGGTTTCGGAAATCAACACCTGAGTACCAACGACGACTGGCGTGCTGGCATTGACGGCCTCGAGGAGTGGAGCCTGCCAAGGGTATTGAAAATCCATAATTCCCGATTGTGGTTCAAAACCGATAAGGCCATGGCGCGCAAAAACAAAACACCACCTACGATCGTCAATTGTTGCTAATTTAGGACTGGCATAACTCGCTAAATCATCGCCAAACTTGTACTGCTGCTTTCCTGTGTGCTTATTCAAGGCAACCACCGCTGAACCATTGGACTTCACTAAGTCAAGCTGTCCCGGCGGAATGCTCTGAGAAGCAACTGGGCTACCACCGACCATGCAAATCAATAAATCTCCATCTACGACCGGAGTGCTACCAACACCAAAAAAGTTTTGTATCACGCCAAATTGTTTAACCGTATCTACATGCCAAATCTCCCTGCCTGTTGTGGCGTTCAAGCAATATAAGTGACCCGCCACACCATAAACGTATACTCGATTTCCATCGACTACCGGCGAACAGCGGGGACCGTTGTTGTACCCATAGAGATCCTGATAATCTGTTTGGTAGGCAAACTTCCAAATCGATTTCCCTGACTCCGCGTTAAGACACAAAACGAAACATTTGTCATCTTGGCGATCAAATTGAAAGTATCGGCCTTGGGAAATCGTGCCAATCCCGTAACTTGTCCCCAATTTGAGTTTCCAGAGTTGTTTAAGGGGACTGCTACGCCAATTTTTTTTGATGCCAGTCTCCGTTGATTTACTGTCACCAGTAGGCCCTAGGAATGTCGGCCAATCTTGACCACCGTGGCGATTTCCAATATCGACTAGTTGCTCAGCAACCCCCTCGTTCACTTCTGCAACTACTGTCGCAACGGTTTGATCCACAACTACTGACACGGGTGGTTTTTCGGCAATACACCAGTAACCCCCTGCTAATAACAGTAGGCACATCGCTACAATCGCACTGATCGTCTTAGATTTATTCGTGCTGAACATCCTCTTTGTTTTCAACATCCCACTCGCCATATTACTTAGTAACCTCATGAATTAGATTCCCGCCAACGCTGTCTGTTAGCAGTGCCACTGGATATGTTTTTTTATTTTCCTGTATACTGTCCACGACGGTTGTGTCTTACTTTTTTTCAACAGCACTTTATCCATGATACCAATTAACGCCTCGATAATACTAACCGACACAGAAATCGAGCTAACTTTTTCTCGCAGTCAGGGCCCTGGTGGTCAAAACGTCAACAAGGTTAACTCCAAAGTTACAATTCATTGGGATCTCAAAAATTCCCCATCGATCGCCGCCTTCATCAAACGTCGCATCCAGAGTAAGCATGGCAATCGCATCAACAACGACGGTAAACTGGTTTTGTCGAGTCAACAGCATCGTGAGCAGCATCGCAATCGTGAAGATTGTTATCAGAAACTCCGAGTGATCATTATCGATGCCTTAAAGCAACGCAAGGCAAGAAAAACCACTAGGCCGACGCGAGCATCCAAACAACGGCGACTCGACAACAAAAAGAAACATAGTCACCGTAAGTCAATGCGACAACAACGATTTAACAACTAACTGCCAGTTTGCTTCTCTATTGTTAATTTAGAATAATAAACACGGGACAGTTTTCCTCGCAATTCGTTCTCATTCCTATCAATTTGACATGTCAATCCAAACAAGGATGCAGGCGAGAACCCTCTGTACATGCTGGTGTGAATCTACGATAATGAAAGAATGCTACGAGGCACCAAGGCGGCATGGCCCACAACACATTTCCTCAACGAGCAACCTGTTCATGACAGATTCCAGAGACATCGCTCAACTACTTGAAGACTGGGAATTCGAACCCGGTACCATCGGTGTTCGTTTAGTTTCTTTGGCCAACCGCGACATGATTCAAATGCGAGTGGAGATGGGCGTCTTACAGATGGAGACAACAGACAGACCCGACGGATCCCGTCCTGGCGGCATGGCAACATATCTAGATTTTCTCATTGCCGAAAGAATCAATTGCGGCGAGGACTGGCGACTCGCTGTCGAACACTGCATTGAAATTGATCGAGAGTTCATGCAGTTTTATCAGCGACGAATCAGTTGGCTACAACTTAAGGAATATGCGAATGTCGTGCGGGATGCAAATCACACGTTGGCGCTAATGGATTTTTGCGAAGAATACTCTCCCGACGAATCTTGGGGAATGTCCCACGAACAATACCGACCCCTTGTATTATTCCATCGAACGCAAGCAGATGCACTTCAAGCACTCCAAGTTACCACACCAGAAAATGCCATTGAACGCATTAACATTGGGCTTCATTGCATTCAAGTAGTGTTCGAACAACATGAAATCGTTGAACACTTTGAAGACGACGAACTGGTTAACCAACTACGTGCAACACGTGAATCGTTGCGTGCGGAATACGAAATTGGCATGACACTCAACGAGCAACTCGAACAAGCGATCCACGACGAGCAATACGAATTGGCCGCTGAATTGCGAGATCAAATCAGCACGTCGTCAAATCCTCCGACAAGCATCTGAGCAACGAAAGCTAAACTGAGTCACACGTGCGCAGTAATCGCTCAGCGTATTGGCAACTATCTCGCAACATCAGTTCATCGTCTGCGACTTCGATGTCCTCACCCATTAAGCGAATGTCATAGGTCGCGTCATAACCGTGTTCTGACAAAGCCGCAATCATCGATTGCAGAGGCACATTGCCAGCACCTAACAAACATCGTTCATGATCTCGTGATGGAGCAAACGTGCAATCTCCTAAATGGACAATCGCTAAATGCTGGACTAAGTCGGGTAACAATGCATACAGTTTTTCGTCGCTACCCCAGTGATATGTGTCTAATGCCATTTTCAACAATGGGTGCGAGCGGCGGTCAACGACCTCCAACGTTTGCTCTAGGTCAGTTAAAAACGTCCAATCAGTTGCCGCTCGAGCGTCCATTGGTTCCAGGGCTATCGCAACGCCATGTTGTTCGGCACTCGGTAAAATCTGATCCAATGCCAACTGGAAAAGCCGAAGCGCATGATTGTAAGTGTGACCACCTCGTGATCCCGTATAAAGAGTCAAACAATCCGCTTGGATTAACGAAGCCGACCAAATCGCCTGTTGGGCATCATCAATCGAATCCTGCAAAGAGCGACCATCATATCCGGTAAATCCGCCTGCAAAATAGAGGTGGGAAACATTCATGCCTACCTCGGCAAGCAATTCTCCTCCCTTTTCTTCACCATAGTCTGTGAGTTTCTGACGCCAAACTCCAATGGACGATAACCCATAGTTTGCATACGTCCGCACATCCTTCTCAAAGGGCCACCGATAAGTGGTAACTTCGCTTACAGATAATACGGCCATAACACGTGTTGTTTATCCAATCCGATATTTTCGCATGTCGAATGCTGAAATGGTTCAGACATATCAGGCAATCTGCTAAGACTATTGCGTTTTTTTGCGTCGCAGATTCCAAGCATCAATCCATTTCTCTTCATATCGCTGCAGGCGGAAATCTTCTACCAACTTCTTTTCCATATCATCGAAATGTCCCGCACCGTAAAAAATCCCAATACGCTGTTTGCCCGCAGTCAACTGTTCCTTCAAGACAGATAAGGCCTTGTCATTTCGCAGGGTAATAATTGTCGAACCTTCCGGGCCACTCATCACGTCCGGCAGTCCCTCCATGCGCTCGAATTGCTGAGCCATAATGAGTTTCATATTATATTCGCGATCTTTAGAAAATAGGGCCAGCAATAAACCTAAATCCCCACCACCTTGATCCGTTCCTTGCATCGCTAATCCTTGGCCAATGGAACGGAAATACAACTGCATGAAACTCTCCCCCCGATCCTTCATGTGCTTACTAAATTCCGTCGGCGTCATATCGGCGTGCACAAAATTTTTGGCTTGATAGTCAATTTCTTCAATCTGATGACTCAAACCCAGCAGAGCCTGAAAGCCTTGTTGCGAACCCGAAATAACATCTAGGCTTAATTTCTGCTTACGCCCACGCTCAATCTTGACCCCCTCAGGAGCCACTAGTTCAAACAATACAACTTCGTACTGTTTGAATTTCGTATTCAACTCAGCGTAATAGTCCTTGTCCGCAATGTGAATCGCACCAATGAGATCAACTTGAGCTTTGCGGTAAGGCCCACGAGTCGCTTTAAATTTCACCAACGCTGTCTGTAAAGCCATTGGTTGTTTGTTATCATCTCGTTCGATGCGAATGTAGGTATGATTTTTTTTGGAATTTTGTGATGAAGCCGTTTGTTTTTGGGTTTCTGGTTTTTGGGCTACCGTTACGCCCGCACAAACTATCCATAAACATAACAACAACACTAGTTTCAATCGTTTCATATTCAAATGCCTACCACACAAAACAGTCTATTTATTAGTTTCAACTAACATCAGTGTATCGTTTCTTGCCTTTACTTAATACCGTTTTTACAATTTTCATAAAACCCTATTTAAGAGACCGTTCACTGTCGCTCGAAGCTTCTTTTCCTCCGCAACACCGCAAATCACAAACGTTTTATGCCTCAAATCGCCGCCAAACACCCTCGCACCTACCCCACATATCCCATATTTACATCACGTGTCCGAATATTAGGAATTTTCGTTACAGATTACCAGACTTACTTAACTATAACGCCAAACACTGACGATACCACCGTTAACAGAAAATTGGTTTATGTTAACGGTGTTATGTTCCGTGGGCACATTTTTCGTTGAGTCATTACGATTGGTAAATAACAAAATGACCTTCCCCCGATTGAAATCGTCGTTCCTAGTATTGTTGGCTCTTGCCGTCATGGTTCCAGTGATCCATGCCCAGAACTACGGACAAAGTAATTATTCCGGTCCGTTTATTGATTTTGATGAGTTCAATCCGAACTTTCAATTCTTTGCTCCGTTAGACAATACCCATTTCGGTGATTTCACACCAAACATGGGGTGGTATTTCTCGTGGGACAAACTTAATTTCAAAACGGCGCGACCTCGTACAGAAGAAGCCTACGGCGCCGCGGATGATGGCTGGGGGAAACGCATTCAACTGGGATTCATGCGAGCAGACAATACCGGCTGGAGCTTCGGCACAACCACGATTTCAGGCCCCAACTTCTACGAAGAATTGGTTGTTGAACGAAACAACCGTGTTGCAGAAGAAGACCAGGGTGGTGGCGGTGGTGGCGGTGGTGGCGGTGATACACCGACCCCCTCACAAGACGATAACAACCCGATCACAGGTCAACGTGACTACATTCTACGTGACTCGATTAACGCTATTTCGCTTTCCGGATGGGAACTCAATCGAACTTGGAGAATCAAAGAAAATGATAAGGGCCGCATCTGGGAACCATTCGTTGGGATACGATACGATCAGTTAATCGACTTCTACGAAGATGCCGAATACAATCGCTATGACGACACAGGAGTGCCAGTGCCGCCAATACCTGATCCAAATGATCCCAATAGTCCTGGTCCAGATGATGCCGCAATTGAAGAATACATTCGCGAACAAGCAAGATTTCGCAACGACATGTTCGGCGGTCAACTCGGACTACGCTGGTACCAAAAGCAAAGCCATTGGTTACTTTCTAGTGAACTCCGATTCTTTGCCTTCCACAATAACCAAATACTACACTCAAATCGTTTCCAGGAAATAACGACCGTCGACGTAGGAACAGGCGAAGAACCAACTACCGCAACTACGGCTGAAAGTAATCTCTGGTTCCACAATAACGAATTTGTCTGGGGTGGCGAACTGCGTGCCGAAGCAGCCTACGAAATCACTCGTGACGTCAATCTCAAACTTGGCTTTAATGTCCTAAACTACGGCCAAGGGATTGGCCGGGGCAACGACATCAATACCAACAACGACCGACTACTATCTTACGGATTTTCTTTCGGAATTACGCTGAACAGATAATATAATATCATCCATTACAACCGTATAATGAACACAATAACAAAAGAGGGACGTCCCCGTTACAGGACGTCCCTTTTTCGTATCGTCAACTAATCCTATAGGACTTAGGCCTACAGACTAACTGGCTGGGGGGGTGACTGTTTCTTCATCGATGTTAAATTCCAAATATTTCGGATCGATCTTTTTCAGTTCTTCCGCAACGGCATCGACGGTGCGAATAATTTGTTCTTCGCTATGGGTAGAAGTAATAAAAAATCGTAAGCGCGCGGCAGATTCTTCTACCGCTGGATAAAGTATTGGCTGCACATTGATGCCTCGCTCAAACAATTCATATGACAACTTCAAGGCGTGTAATGAATTCCCAATCACAACCGGCACAACGGGTGTATTGTTACCGAGGCCAGTGTTCAATCCCCGTTTCCGCGCTTCCGTCAAAAAGAATCGGGAATTATGTTGAACGGCGGCGACCCGTTGAGGCTCATCCTCGAGCAGTCGTAGTGCTGCCAAAGCAGCAGCCGCATTCGAGGGGGGTAAGCCCACGCTATAAACAAACCCCGGCGAGGTGTATTTAAGGTACTCAATTAACTCACAGGTACCGGCAATATATCCACCACAACTTCCAAACGTTTTGCTGAGCGTGCCCATCCATATATCTACCTCACGAGGATCCACATCGAAATGCTCACTAATTCCACGCCCATGTGCACCCATCGTTCCGATTGAATGGGCTTCATCAACCATCAAGAAGACCTTATGACGCTTTTTAACCTCAATGAACTTCGGCAATTCGGGGAAGTCGCCATCCATACTATAAACGCCTTCTAATACCACCAGCACTCGGCGATATTCATGGCGTACTTCACTTAGGATCTCATCCAATTCTTGCCAATCGTTATGCTTGAACGGACGCCGTCTGGCACCGGAAAGTATCGCGCCTTGAATAATACTGTTGTGAGATAGACTGTCATGCACGATTAAGTCACCGGACCCTAATAGATGACCGATCGTGGATTCATTAGTCGTATGTCCACCGACATAAGTAATCGCGTCTTCGACACCGATAAAATTCGCAATGCCGCGTTCGAGTTCGCCATGGATCGGCTTTTCTCCTGATACTAAACGACTCGCGGATACACTCGTACCATATTTCGCTACCGCTTCTTGAGACGCTTTGACGACAACCGGATCGCCCGACATGCCAATATAGTTATAGCTAGCCCAACTCAACATTTCGCGACCATCGATAATCGTTGTATCGCGAACGATTGCTTCATGGACGCTAAAGTAAGGATTCGGAAGTCCCGTGGACGCCAATAATTTTTTGGTTTTCAATAAACGACGATATTCCGGCATCTGGGAGAAGTCATAATCCGACTCTGGGATTTCCGATCGATTGGAGCTTAATGTAACAGCAGACTTTGACAGTGTGGCCAGTGGTTGGGATATATCATCAAAGTTTTCGCGAATTGCTCTTACTACCGCCGCAATAGTATCTATGTCTTGCAGTACTTCCTCGGGAAATCGTTTCCCAAAAAACTCTTCAATGCCATTTGCAATCTGCAGGCGTTCTAATGAATCAAGACCGAGATCAGACACAATGTTTGTTTCTATCGTTAGGTTCTTGGCTCGCTCACGACCAACTTCACGAATCTGACTCATCACCAATTCGACTAAGGCCGGATCTTCTTTACCCGTGGCTACCTTAGTGCGAACTTTCGGAGTCGGCATTGAAACCTGATCGGCATTCTCCCAAGCAAACCAAGAAGCGATTGTTTTCAAACTTTCATCTTTGAAACTATCCCGACATGCGTGACGTTGGATTTTTCCACTCGAAGTTTTCGGAATAGATCCAAATCTAACCAAGACGATTCCATCCGGCGGAACGTCATGTTCAGATGCTACATCGTGGCGAATCGACTGTATCACGTCCGACCAATCTTTTCGTCGAGCACGTTGTACTTCCGCAACAACAACCAAGCGTTCCCGACCATCGATATCAATCGCAAAAGCACCAACGGCACCATTCTGCAAACGATTGCTCGCCTGTTCAACAGTCAGTTCAATATCCTGTGGATATCGATTCACACCGCGGATAATAATAAGGTCTTTCATCCGGCCAGTCACAAAAAGGTCATCGTCACGAATAAATCCAAGATCACCTGTTCGTAAATATGGCCCTGTCGTACTATCTGCTAACTTAGCTTCAAATGTCTGCTGGGATCGTGACGGCTTGTTCCAATACCCTTTGCCCACGCTAGGACTGTTGATCCAAATTTCGCCGACTTTGCCATGAGGTAAACGCCTGTAGGTTTGAGGGTCGACAATGGCGACGTCTTCGTTTGGCAACATCTTGCCACATCCCACAAGAACACGTGCGCCTTCCGCATCGGGGCTGACCGGCACAACACGGTGCTCATGTAGTGAATCATTGTCAAACGCTTGAAATGTTGGTTTCTCGGCGCGAGATTTACCCGTAACAAACAAAGTTGTTTCGGCCATGCCATAACACGGATATAACGAACTCGCATTGAATCCAATCGATGCAAATCTGCGACTAAAATTCTGCAATGTCGCCGCACGGATTGGTTCGGCACCATTGTAGGCCACCGCCCAACTGCTAATATCAAGACCTTCCATTTCTTCATCCGTGATGTGCTGCGTGCACAGGTCATAGGCAAAATTTGGTCCGCCGGAAATACTAATTCCATAATTGGAGATAGCTCGCAACCAACGAACTGGTTTTTGCAAGAATGCCATTGGAGACATGAAGACGGTCGGGCATCCGGTGAACAGTGGATTCAACAATCCTCCGACTAATCCCATATCATGGTAGGATGGCAACCACGACATTCCGCGGGTGGTTTGGTCCGTTTCAAACGCATAAGCAATCATCGTCAGATTCTGAATCAAGTTACCGTGTGAGATCATCACACCCTTAGGATTGCCTGTCGAACCCGAAGTATATTGAAGGAAAGCCAAATCATCGGATTGCAACTCAGGTTTAACCCAATCGTCCTTTAGGTTCAGCGATACATTTTCCGTTGCAATCCACGGAATCGCTTTCAAACGCGGAAATTCTTCGAGCATCGTTTCCGCTCGTTCGATCACATCGAACGAAGCCAACACCACTTTGGGTTTAGCATCATCGGAAATTGATTCGATGCGATTCATACTGCGATTGCGGCGTGGTGGATAAGCCGGAACTGCAATCGCACCAGCATAAAGACATCCGAGGAATCCTTTCAAGAAATCCATGCCCGGTCCATAAAGCAATAATACCCGTTCGCCTTGAATGTTATATTGCGAGAGTTGGGCGGCAATAGCGCGCGCAGCGTCATGTAAATCGGTATACGTCACCAAAACTTCATCCTGCTCTCCATCCTTTAGGAAAGTGAAGGCCAGGTGATCTGGCTTCTCGCGAGACCAATACTCGAGCGAGTCAACCAAATGCGTTGTTGTGGGTTTGTACGGGGCAAATAAACGATCAATGTTCACTGCGCAAACACTCCGTTACCAAAAAACTTTTTTACTGGAAAATATACGTTGGGATAATCAAATTTCAGCTCGTTTGGCGTAAAACGAACAACCACTCAATTCTCAGACTAACACGGGTTTTCAAATCCATCAAACGTCCTTGCATCACTTTTCGTACTTCCACACATGTGGCACTATACGAAGTCGTCATAACCCGTATGATTACTACCTAATTGCCTACCAAGGATTTCATCTATGTTCTTGATAAACACTAACCGTTTCGCCAATTCACCGCAAAACCGCCCGCTGGTAGGCAAGTCCAAAAAACCACCTACTATCCCCGTGTGCAATGAATCGACATTTGAACAAACCGAACACAACCTTTAGTTAGAACACCGCTAAAACAGGGATACTGTGTAAAATGAAACCAACCGGTATATTTTAATATGTCACTGACGGCGCAAATCTCAGACTAATCTCATGCATTTAACCGCCGAACAACTCAAACGTCTCGGTGCCGGTATTCGCCGGTTCAAGAATACTCAGATTCACACGATTGATCTAAGCCGCGCGAATTGTGTTGTTGATGATTCGTTAGTACAGCAACTGCAATCACACACAACCTTAGTTGAGCTAAACCTGTCAAATTCACATATCACCAACCAAGCCATTCACCATCTAATTCTCTTCACGAGACTCACTTCACTGAACCTCGCAAACACCGCTGTTGATGACGAATGCGTTGACGCGTTACTAACGATGCAACAATTAAAGCTTCTCGTATTAAGTAACACGGAAATCGCAACAACGACCATTGAAGAAATCCGTCCTCGCATGATCAACACCCGCATCGTGTATTTACGATAACTCGCTACCACAGTTATACGCGTCTAATACAACTCAGATATCGGCGCACCATGTTCTAAAATCCGTCGAGGTCGCCCCTGATAATCAGCCACCATGCCGTCGTGATCGATTCCTAATGACGCATACATCGTGGCAGCAACATCCGCTGGGGAATAAGGCCGCGTGGTGACCGCTGCACCACTTTTATCTGTTGCACCAATAACTTGACCTCTTTTAACTCCACCACCGGTGACAAATATAGAGCCAGCAGCACCCCAATGATCGCGACCGCCATTGGCATTAATTTTGGGAGTGCGCCCGAATTCTGTTAAGAAGACAACCAGCGTTCGTTCGAGTAAACCTCGCTGCTCCATGTCATTTATTAAAGCCGCAAACGCTTTGTCCAATCCCGCGAGATGATACCCACGACGAACCATGTCTTGAATCGGTGGATGGTTTTGGCTGGCAGCGTTGTGATTGTCCCACACATTTCCGTAATCAGAATCATACCCATAATCGAGGACGACAAATCGAGCACCTGCTTCAATCAGTCTTCGCGACATTAAGCACCGACCTCCAAGCTTGGTACGCCCATATGTATCTCGAACTTGACGTGACTCATCCTTGATTTCAAATGCATCTCGAATTCGATTCGTAGACAACATCTCCACCGCACCTTGGAATTTTGACTCCGCTGCGACTAAAGATTGATCTCGATTAAGATTTCGCAATGACTGGTCAAACTGCTGTCGTAGTGAGACTCGGCGGGACAAACGCATCAGGGGTACTTCAGATGACAGCGACAATGATTTGGGTGTTAGGTCTTCGTCATATCGCGCTGGAGGATTATCTAGTTTCTCTCCAACAGTAAAATCAGCATGCTGGGGCAGTCCTCCCACGGAATAGGGCAAATACTGACTCCCCAGCCAACCGCTTTGAAATAGATTATGTGGAGGTGGCCCAGGACGAGTTATTCCAGGCAAACAGATATAACCAGGCAATCCGTTACGAGGGCCATTGAAGTGTGACACAATCGAGCCGATGTTGGGCTCCGAGAACAGAGAATTCCGATCCACCTTTCTGCCCGTCAGTGTATATACCTGACTTAACAGATGATCGTTGCTATCGTGCGAATAACTACGAATAAGGCTGATCTTGTGAGCGATCTTCGACATCTCACTCATCGTGTCACCAAACCAAACACCTGGCAACGACGTCTGCGTATCCTGCAAACGACCGCGGACTTCAAGGGGAGCCTCCATCTTTGGGTCAAAGGATTCGAATTGAGTTACCCCACCTGCCATCCACAACACCAGCACACTATCCGCTTGTGCATTTCCAGCAACCACTTTACCTTGCAGTGCACCTCCCCACGGGCTAAACGCAAACGCTGTTGAACCGAGAGTCAACGCACCAACTTTCAATAGACCTCGGCGATCAATCGTAATATTTTTTTGCAGCATCGAGTTTAAGATTCTCCACAAGAATTATCATCCATGGCCTAGCTTAATGCAAACCTAATCCTCACATTCAAGTGCGCACACACCCAACGTTCGCAGCTTTACCCAAACATGCGTTGCGGCGTTTCCTCGCAAATAGATTTGTTCTGGGATAAGCTTATTTGGGAAACATCTTTCCACCATAAACCGCTGTTGCACCTAGTTCTTCTTCAATACGCAACAACTGATTGTATTTAGCCATGCGATCGCTACGAGAGGCGGAACCGGTTTTGATTTGCCCCGTATTCATCGCTACAGCAAGATCCGCAATCGTTGAATCTTCCGTTTCACCGCTGCGATGACTCGCAATACTGCTGAAGCCTGCCAAATGTGCCATTTGGATTGCTTCAATGGTTTCGGTCAACGTTCCAATTTGGTTCACTTTGATAAGAATACTATTCGCAATGTCCTCATCAATTCCACGTTTAAGCCGCTCTGTGTTAGTAACAAAGAGGTCGTCGCCAACGAGCTGAACGGTTTTTCCAATGGCTTGCGTCATTTGCTTCCAGCCATCCCAATCATCTTCGGCACAACCATCTTCGATGGAGCAAATAGGAAATTTCGAGGCCCAATCTTGCAACAATGCCACCATATCTGCGGTGGAGATATTCTCACCGTCAAACGTATAGAGACCGGTTTCAGTAGAATAAAACTCTGTTGAAGCAACATCCAAGGCGATTGACACTTGCGAACCTGCTTCATAGCCAGCTTTATCAATCGCTTCCATAATCAGCACAAGTGCATCTTGATTGCTTGCTAGGTCCGGCGCAAAACCACCCTCATCGCCTACAGAAGTATTAAGTCCTTTGTCGCTGAGCACTTTCTTTAAGGTGTGGAAAATCTCGCAACCACACCGCAGCGCATCTGAAAATGAGTCAAAGCCTAGAGGCATGACCATAAACTCCTGTACATCCACTGAATTATCTGCGTGCTCACCGCCATTTAGAATATTCATCATCGGCGCTGGAACTGTGGTGGCAGCCGTTCCACCTAAGTAGCGATAGAGTGGTTGGCCGGTAGCATCTGCAGCAGCTTTCGCTGTTGCTAACGAAACGCCAAGGATAGCGTTAGCTCCCAAAGCACTTTTGTTAGCAGTTCCATCGAGGGCAATCATCGCGCGGTCGATTGCTTGTTGATCCAGCGCGTCATAGCCCTGCAACTCTGTAGCTATCGTCGTGTTGATATTCCCTACAGCTTGCAGCACTCCCTTGCCTAGATACACGGATTCGTCACCATCACGCGATTCCCACGCTTCATGGGCGCCAGTACTGGCTCCACTAGGTACAGCCGCGCGGCCAAATGAACCATCCGACAATACGACGTCCACCTCAACCGTAGGGTTCCCACGACTGTCCAATATTTGACGACCTTTGATATCCGCAATAAAACTCATCCGTTTTTCCTATTCATTGGAAGCTTTTAAATTAAATGGCACAAACGAATCTATTTGTGCTTCAGCGACTGGTTTTTACTATCCATTTATTGTGCCGCACAGATACCATTTTGGCTAGACGTGCTATTCACAGCTAAAAGCAGTTTACCCTCTGCAGGGGAGCGGTTACATTCAATGTGTTCGGCAAACGCACATCACGAACATCACGATTACCTCTGCCGATATTTTTCTGTACATATGACTGTATCTCCAGTTGTTCAACCATTAGGAATTAAAACATGTTTACTGGGTTAGTGGAAACCATGGGGCACGTTCAGACACTTGAGCCTCGCACTGCTGGTATCCGCCTAGTCATCGATGCGCCAGCCATTGTTGAGGGTATTCAAATTGGAGATAGTATCGCCAATAACGGTTGCTGTCTAACTGTTGTGCAAATCCATGAAACACTTCTTGGCTTTGACGCAGGCCCGGAAACATTAGCTTGTACAAATCTCGGGCAGAAACAAGTTGGCGATATCATCAACCTCGAACGCTCTGTCTGCTTGGGTGATCGCCTCGGAGGCCATCTCGTCACTGGACATGTGGACGGACTGGGTGAACTCGTCAAACGTGAGGACGATCAGGACTGGTCTACTTTTTGGTTTAAAACACCAGCTAATTTAGCCCGACAAATGGTGTCCAAAGGTTCAATCGCAGTAGACGGCATCAGTTTAACACTCGTTGATGTCACCGATGAGCAGTTTAGCGTTGCGCTGATTCCACACACTTTAGAAGTCACTACACTCGGTAAGCTACAAATTGGCGAACAGGTCAATCTCGAAACAGATCTATTGGCCAAATACGTGGAACGCCAAATGACTGCCATTTCTGACGCTGCGGGCAGTTAAGCCTGTATACTACATAGACTACAAATAATTTTCACACAATCATCTCGTAAAACACTCATGCCCAATCGTCAAACAATTTCATTTCTTAAACGTCGACTCGGTGAAGCAGGTATCTATCCTGTTTCCCGATATGGCCAGAATTTCCTCACTGACTTGAACCTTGTCCGCATAATCGCTGATTCCGCCGAACTTGGTCCACAAGATGTTGCGTTGGAAATTGGCACTGGTACTGGCTCACTAACGGCCATGATCGCTGAAAAAGCTGGCCACGTCATCACCGTGGAAATAGACAAAAACCTATATCAACTCGCCCGGGAAGAACTCGCTTCGTTCAATAACATCACTTTCCTACAACAAGATGCATTACGCAATAAAAACAATTTCAGCCAAGAACTGCTCGATACGATTGCAACGGCGATGGCACAAATCGACAACGCTCAACTAAAACTTGTAGCCAATCTCCCCTACAACATTGCGACACCAATCATCTCAAACTTGTTAACGCACGAAGACTTCGTCCCAACATCGATGACAGCAACCATTCAAAAGGAACTCGGGGATCGCATCGTCGCACGCCCAGCAACAAGCGATTTTGGCTCACTAAGCTTGTGGATCCAGGCGCAATGCGATGCAGAAATCGTCCGCATCATGAACCCCTCAGTATTCTGGCCTCGCCCCAAAGTCCACTCAGCTATTGTGCACATCGTCACGAATCCAGAAAAACGAGCGCGGATTAAAGACCTGAAGAAATATCAGCAATTTATCCGATCCGTTTTCATTCATCGACGAAAATATTTGCGTAGCGTATTGATCAACGTGTTCAAAAATCAATTAACACGGCAAGACGTCGATGAGGTGTTAGAATCCATGGGTCTGAAAGGTGAATATCGCGCGGAGCAACTGGCAGTGGCTGTAATGATTGAACTATGTGAACGGCTCTACGAACGTGTTGCAGCCGTTGAACAGGAAGGCAATTCAATATGAAATTCGTAGAAATGACCGGTGCGACACTCGTTCAGTTAGTCGCCGATGATGAGATTCACGCCGACGATTTAGTGACGGCCGGCGTGGCCGATGATTGCATTGTCAGAATCAATGAACAGGGCGATATAGAGGTCCGGCGCCCAACACAATGGGAGCTCATTGGCGGATTGTTAGGAGATTACGAAAATCGCATACGACAGCAAACAGGCATAGACTGGGTCTGAGCTATATGTCCTAATGAATGCAACAACGATGCGCTGAAATAGCTGGAAGTGGAAGCACACCTGGTGGTGGCCGCGGTCTTCAAAACCGACGAGCCGTGCGTGAACCGTAGGGCTGGTGGGTTCGATTCCCATACACTTCCGCCATTTCCCGTAGTTGCGAACCATTCTCATACACACGTGCCACAGCAAGGGCCTTTCGTTCTAGTCGTCAAGCCACATGGAAACAGCAACCGTTATTAACACCGAAACGGAAAATAGCACGACCGCAGCGAATGCGCCAACTCGGCCAAAACTAGTGGAGTCGGTTTGGTTTTGGTGTTATCTCTTCAGCACAGCTGCTCTGATTATTCTATTCAGTATGCAATCCAAAATAAATTCTCGGCAAAAAAACGAACAACGCAATTACCAAGCTCGACAGCAAACATATGAAAACATGACTCGGCCCGACAACCCAACCAAACTCACTCAAAAAACGGTGTACACTGTCACTACAACGTTCTTATTTATCGTCTTGGGGATCGCATTTGCCTTATCATGGTTCATGCTTTGTCGCCAACGTTTCTTCAAACGTACCGCAATAGCAATTGAGCCAACCTCATCTTCTAAACACTTATAAACGAAATACGTCAAATTAGCAGTCATCACAAACGACGATCGGTGCCACCATGTTAAACACCATTCTGGAAACACCTTGGTATGCGATGGGATTAGGTGTAATTTTCTTAGTTGGATTTTTTACCGCCTGGATTCAGACCGGCACCGGCAAACTACTGTGGGGATGCCTTGGTAGTTGCATTGTTTTTGGCGGCCTAGTTGCACTCGAAGCGCTCGTCATGACGGAGCGCGAACAAATCGTCGCCACCGTTGTTTCTATCGCTCGCGCCGTGGAAAAACAAGATTTTGAAAAAGCCGTTTCTTTCATCCATCCGTCTCAACAAGCGACTCGCAGCCAGGCCCTCTCAGAACTAAAACGCTATAAAATCACGCGGATCAACATCAAAAACAATCTGGTCTTGAAATTGCACACAAATCGAACTCCCATCGAGGCCAGCGTCGGATTCAACGTCTTTGTCCGAGGAGGCATCGCAATCGCTGGTTTTGACGAACAACAGGGACCACGCTATATACATGCTGAATTCGTATTTATTGATGAAGAAAATCGATGGTATCTCACTTCCTATGGTCATATGGACATTCGTGCCGGATTAAGCCACCATGCGAACCTTCGATCCCAATAAATACCTTTAACTTTTCCGGCGGTGGGTGACTGTTATAATTCTGATTTGGTTTCTATAATCGGGTTTTGAATTTCTTCAATCGCTTGGAAAGATGCAACGGTTATGACCCGGCTCTCGCAAGAACGAGTACTTGTCTTAGATTTTGGCTCTCAATACGCGCAATTGATTGCCCGCCGAGTGCGTGAGCAGAATGTGTATTGTGAAATTGTCAGACACGACATTTCTGTCGAAAACATCCGTGAACACAATCCGCAAGGTCTCATTCTCTCGGGCGGCCCCTCGAGCGTGTACGAACAAGACGCGCCCAAATGTGATCCCAGTCTATTCAACATGGGACTTCCGGTTTTGGGGATTTGTTATGGCATGCAACTCGCCTGCGATGCCTTTGGCGGGAAAGTAGAAAGCGTGTCAACTCGTGAGTACGGTCGCGCTGAACTAACAGCACACACAACCACGGCGCTCTTTCAGGATACGTCGGCACAACAACAAGTTTGGATGAGTCATGGAGATCAAATCTCCAACATTGCTGACGATTTTGAAACTTTAGCTGAAACAAGCACTTGTCCATTCGCCGCAATTAAACATCGCGAACTACCAATTTACGGACTCCAGTTCCATCCTGAAGTCACTCACTCACCAGAGGGTGGAACGATCCTGCGAAATTTCCTGATTAACATCTGCCAGTTGTCTGGAGCGTGGAATCTCGAAGACTTCGCAACTGAAACGATCACACACATCAAGGACGTCGTCGGTGATCAACGGGTAATCTGCGGTCTTTCTGGAGGCGTCGACTCGGCAGTAGTCGCCGCACTATTGTCGCGTGCGATCGGCGACCAAATGACTTGTATCCTCGTCGACAACGGACTACTGCGAAAAAACGAACAAGCCGCCGTGATCACTGCGTTCACGGAACACTTCAAAGCAGATCTGCAAGTCGTGCAAGCAGAACAACGATTCCTGGAAACTCTCAAAGACATCTCGGAACCTCAAGAAAAACGTAAACGCATCGGCTACGAATTTATTGAATGCTTCCGTGAAGAAGCTAAAAAAGTATCCGCCGCTCAGTTTCTCGCGCAGGGGACTCTTTATCCAGATGTCATTGAAAGTGGGGCGGCCAAAGATGGACCGGCTGCCACCATTAAACTACATCACAATGTTGGTGGCTTGCCGGAAGAACTTGGATTTGACCTAATTGAACCATTGCGTGATCTATTTAAAGATGAAGTTCGTCGATTAGGATTAGAGTTGGGGCTACCAGAATCTCTAGTTTGGCGACATCCCTTCCCAGGTCCTGGACTAGCAGTACGATGTCTCGGTGCCATCACCAAAGAACGACTGGATATTCTTCGTGAAGCTGACGCAATTGCCGTCGAAGAAATCGAAAATGCAGGCCTGTATCGCGAAACCGCTCAGGCGTTCGCGGTCCTACTGCCTGTGCAAAGTGTGGGAGTCATGGGCGACGCTCGAACTTACGAAGATGTCGTCGCGATTCGCTGCGTCGACAGCGAAGATTTTATGACGGCAGACTGGTCACGATTACCCTACGATTTACTAGCTACTATCTCCACTCGAATCATCAATGAGGTTAAAGGAGTGAATCGCGTTTGCTACGATATTAGCAGCAAACCCCCCGCCACCATTGAGTGGGAATAAAAAACAGACCTGGCGTCAATATGACTCCAGATCTGTTGGGATGAGTTGCTCCGATAAGAATTCTCAACTTTTTTAGTGAGTGGGAAGGGGGAACTCACAAGTTTTGAATATGGAACAACAGGCCAAGTTGGTATCGGGTCGTTCACCCCGTCGCACTACAACCAGAACAATGGTTTTCGCAAAGAAATCATAGCACGCATCCATTTTCCCTAACAAACAGAACAACCACGCACAAACCCATAACTCGAATAATCCGAATCACCATCACTCTACTTGGTGTTCGCAGATTCACAAATCCGTTTTACCAGTTCCCGTATATTCATATTTTTACAGCGAAATCAGGCGTTTCCGACAATAATGAACAAACAATATATATACACCATTACCGACCTAACAAAGAAACATGGTCCCCGTGAGGTACTTAAGGAAATACATCTGGCATTTTATCCTGGCGCTAAAATTGGAGTGTTGGGACGCAATGGGTCGGGTAAAAGCACGCTGTTGAGGATCATGGCCGGACTCGATACCGATTTCGAGGGGGAAGCCCGCTTAGCTAGTGGATTCACTTGTGGATACCTACCGCAAGAGCCCCAGCTCGATGAAACGACAGACGTCTGGGGGAATGTTGAAAAAGCGGTCGCTCCGCGTCGCGCCTTGTTAGACCGCTATAATGAAATCAGTGGCTTGCTCGCTGAACCGATAGATGACGATGAAATGATGAAGTTGTGTGACGAAATGACGCGCCTTCAGGATGAAATTGAAACAACAAACACATGGGGACTTGATCGCGAAATTGAAATCGCTTTTGACGTCATGAATCTCCCACCACGCGACGCTAAGATCGACACTCTCTCTGGAGGTGAAAAACGACGGGTGGCACTTTGCCGACTGCTACTACAACGCCCCGATCTCCTGTTGCTCGATGAACCCACAAACCATCTCGATGCGGACTCTGTCGCTTGGCTCGAACGGCACCTCGCGGACTACCCGGGGACCATTGTCGCCGTAACTCATGATCGCTACTTTTTAGACAACGTCGCACAGTGGATCCTCGAACTAGATCGTTCCAAAGGATACCCTTTTGAAGGGAACTACACGGCCTGGCTAATACAAAAAGAATCACGCTTGAAGATCGAAGAAAAACATGCGTCGGCGCGACAGAAAACGATCGCCGGTGAACTTGAATGGGTCCGATCCTCGCCCAAAGCACGACAATCTAAAAGTAAAGCCCGATTGGCAGCCTACGACAATATGGTCAATGAGCAATTCGAAGATCAGATCCAGGAATTTGAAATACAAATCCCCCCCGGGAAACACCTCGGAGACTTGGTCATCGAATGCAAATCGATTTCCAAAGGGTTCGGCGAAAAGCAACTCATTGAAAACCTTTCGTTTTCATTACCCGCCGGAGGGATCGTCGGCATCGTGGGGGCCAACGGCGCAGGGAAAACAACATTATTCAAGATGATGACTGGGCAAGATACGCCCGACAGTGGTGAACTGCGAATTGGGCCTACGGTGGAACTTGGGTACGTTGACCAACACAGAGATAATTTGGACGACGAAAAAACCGTCTACGAAGAAATATCCGGCGGCAACGAACATTTTGAAATGGGTGGCCGTCGCATCAACGCCCGTGGTTACGTTTCACGATTTAATTTCCGAGGGCCTGATCAAGAGAAACGCGTCGGAATTCTATCTGGTGGCGAGCGCAACCGAGTGCAACTCGCTAAACTGCTACGCCAAGGTTCCAATGTGCTCTTGCTCGATGAACCTACCAACGACCTAGACGTTGACACCCTGCGAGCGCTTGAAGAAGCAATTCAAAACTATGCTGGATGTGTAGTCGTCACTAGTCACGACCGCTGGTTTTTGGACCGCCTTGCAACGCATATTTTGGCATTTGAAGGGGATGGATACGTACACTGGTGTGAAGGTAATTTTGACACCTATGAAAAACAACGCAACAAACGACTCGGAATTGACCCCAATGAACCGCCTCGATTCCGCTACAAGAAACTCATTTAATATGTATAATATCGTTAGCTAAACGCACCAACTTTTTTTTACAACATTTTCACGCAAGGAAACACCACGTGACCATTTTACGCATTGGCTCCACACCCAAATATTCATCAAACTTCGATAAAGCATTCAGCGCTGGCAAGAAGAAAAAGTCGTCCACAAAAACTAAAAAGACCGCTGCGCGCAAGAAGAACAAATAAACGCGTTTGATTATTTTGGTCTACTTAATAAACCAACACAAAAAAACTACAATTTCTATCCCTCGAATTGGAGAAAACCGAATGAAAATTCACCTGCGCTACTGCTCCGCCTGAAACTACGAACCCAAAGCTGTCAGTTTGACAGCCAAAATTCTGATGCAATTCAAACAACAGGTTAGCAGTCTTGAGTTACAACCGGACCAGGGTGGTTGCTTTGAACTAACGGTCGGCAATGAATTGATTTATTCCAAATTGGAGACCAAAGAATTCCCTGATGAAGACCAAGTGATCACTGCAATCGCAGAGCAAATCGCCTGATAATCCGGTCATAAAGTATTCGCCCCGCGCAACTGCTACAAATTCAAGAAGGTATAAACCGTGTCTATGAAAATTGGATTTATCGGTGCTGGTCAAATGGCGACAGCGCTGGCACGCGGCTTCGTAGCGTCTCAAGAGAAGGACGATGGGCCCGCGATTTCATTCTTCGATCCCTCCCCGGAAGCCTGTGCCCAATTCTCAAAATCCATCTCAACAGCAACCCTCTTGGCGGACGCGCCCGAAGTTGTCACCACAGCTGACATTGTATTTTTAGCCGTCAAACCTCAGATTCTTCCCGCTGTGCTAGACTCCATTGCTACAGTGGTCACTACCGATGTATTGTTAGTGTCCATCGCCGCTGGCGTCAGGCTCGACGTTATCTGTGGTCGAACTCGCAGCGACCGCGTTATCCGCGTAATGCCAAATACGCCCTGCCTCATTTCCAAAGCGGCTACTGCCTTTAGCCCCGCCCGTGGCGCGACTGCTACAGATTGTGCTGCGGTGCAGAACTTACTCGATAGCGTTGGAATTGCCTACCAATTATCCGAGAATTGTTTAGATGCTGTCACTGGGCTCAGCGGTTCAGGACCGGCTTATATCTATACCGTAGTCCAAGCACTCTGCGCCGGTGGGGTCGCCATGGGATTATCTGAAGATGTGGCGCTCCAATTGGCTGCGCAGACTGCAAAAGGAGCGGCCGAGATGATACTTCAAACAGGTTTGCCACCGCAGCAACTTATCGATCAAGTCACTAGCCCTGGTGGGACAACTCTCGCGGGCCTAAAAGTGATGCACGATGAAGACATATCCGCTACGCTAATAAGAACGGTACGCGCCGCGACGAACCGTTCAATCGAACTAGGTAAATCGTAGATCCACACATCGCAAATCCGCGCGAAGGAAATTGGGAAATGTCACTTTTTGACGATCCGAACTATAGCTGGCGAGACACATTTCTAGTGTTGTTTGATGACGAACATCGCCCCACGATTGAACTGGCAATATCAGCAATTCAGAAAATCGGAAAATTCGAAGTGCAGAATACGTCCGAATCTGATTCTCGACACATTGAGGCTGTAACTATTATTTCTAGCGTTGATCTTGTCGGACTCGAAATCCTCTATGTCGCAGGTGACGAAGTGATTGAGGAAACTGAGGCACTCGTCATCGAACTCGCCGAAGATGCAATGCTACTTGGCAATGAAGATTCGTTAACCCAACTGTCTACCGCCAATGCCCGTTTTGATATTTTGCATTTCGAGAAAATCACAGCGAACTCCAACGAACCGAGTGACGATAATGAACTTATGGATCCTGGATCCTTGCTCGCCGTAACGGCAGCTTTGGCTGACTTGGTTAGCGGCGTTGCCGTCGACCCGAGTTCCGCGTCATTTGTGTAAAGCATGGATAGTATCCCTAGTTAATTCAATTTAATCACTGATATTCTTGTAGCCCTTACCAAAACCACGAAGGAAAAGAAAACGATGCAAGCCAAGGAAATTAAAAACGGCACAGTCGTTAACTTCAACGGAGCTCCTGTTATTATCCAGGGCATCAATGTCCAATCGCCATCTGCCCGTGGCGCAGCGACCTTGTACAAATTCCGCGGACGTAATTTAGTAACCAAACAAAAGGTCGATATCACACTCAAAGGTACCGAATCACTAGATGAAGCAGACTTTCAAAGACAAGCGGTTTCTTTGATGTATACCGATGCGACCGACGCCCATTTTATGGATTCGGCCAACTACAACCAATATTCCATCGCACTCGAAGACGTTGCCCATGAAATGCAATACATTACCGAGCAACTCCAAGGCATTTTGGCATTAATCTATAATGACCAATGTGTTGGCGTCCAAATTCCAACAACGGTAGAACTGGAGATCGCCCAAACGGATCCGGCAGTCAAAGGAAACTCTGCAACCAGTCGCACCAAACCCGCTACATTGTCGACGGGAGTGCAAATCCAAGTGCCCGAATATCTGAAACAAGGTGAAACCATTAAAGTCGACACTCGCGAAAACCAATTTTTAGGGCGGGCATAACGCAACCAGCAATACTAAGTGACGCAAAAACACCGCGTCATCATCATCGCCCAGGGCGGGGACGACCAAGAAAATCGTGAACCGTGCGACTCGGCCTTGCGGATTCATCTTCCGCCATAAACGATGGAAACCAAAAACTACTGGTCGTGGTTGATTCTGCCGTGTTCGCTGCCGATGAATTACGGGAGCCGGTCGGAGGTCGATGAACCAACGGCGGCGGCTTATCGTAGAACGGATTCAAGAAATTTACCGTCTTGTTTATATTCCTCTTGGTCGTACGGTGCAACTTGCTCAAACCAGCAGGAATATCTTCCGGAGTTGGCAGTTCAATCCACTCCGGCACGAAGTCAACTTCCGGAATTTTAACGGTCGCCCATTTCGGCCACGTAGGCAGCCGCATGTCGGTTTTAGTAAAAACATTGAGCGGATTCAACTTATTAAGAGACCATTTCTGTTGAGCCACAACCCGACTTGAACTCAATAGCATCACGACGGCAAGCACAATTACCATAATCAATACGCGGCCAACGGTACGACGAATGACGAACCTGTTGCAGCAAACCATTTGTGGACTGTGCGTTATGATTTGTCGTTTGATTTGTTTATTGAATATATTGGTGGCCATTAATCAGTAATAACAAAGGACTGCTGGTATCTACGACAGTGTAACTAAGAACACATTTTCAAGCTGTGACTAACCCATCGGTTCAAACTGTCGCAGATACTCATGATTGTGTCCAGAGCGAATAAGCGTAAACTAGTGTATATGAATGAGTCCACCACAACCGCCGATTCACCTTCCAATGAGATCGCATTAATCCTTGGGACTGCTGGTCATATTGATCATGGAAAAACTGCTTTAATCCACGCGCTCACAGGGAAAAACACCGATCAGCTTCCAGAAGAAAAAAAACGCGGAATTACGATCGAACTCGGATTTGCTCAACTGCATCTAGAACCATTCAAATTAGGCATCGTTGACGTTCCCGGGCACGAAAAATTCGTTCGCAACATGCTCTCGGGGGCAACCGGCTTAGATTTAGCAATGCTAATCGTAGCGGCCGATGATTCCGTAAAACCTCAAACACTGGAACACCTCGAAATCCTACGATACCTCGATATTGCAGCAGGCATTATCGTGATCACCAAAACGGACCTGGTGGATGACGATCTCTTGGAACTCGTCGAGGAAGAAATTCGTGAGATTTGCAAAAACACTTTCCTACAAGACGCCCCCATTGTTCATACCAGCGCACATACTGGCGCCGGAATTGATGAACTCAAACAAACACTCCGACAACAATGTCAGAGCATTGCTGATCGTCAATTAAACAAACAATCCGAGATGTTTCGATTAGCCATCGACAGAAGCTTCACACTCGAGGGCCACGGAACGATTGTCACAGGTAGCGTCATCAGTGGTCAATTGAATATTGACGATCAGGTTACACTCGAACCAAGCGGTGATGTTGTCCGCGTTCGCAGTCTACAAAACCACGACCATTCGGTGGATTCCATCGTCCGGGGAGAACGCGCTGCGATCAATCTAGCAGGCGTTAAACCCCATCAAATTTACCGAGGCATGGAATTAGCATCCGCTGGTTTTCTTAAACCATACAAATTGCTGTCAGTATCACTTACAGTTTCCGATTCGGCACAGCACCCTATAAAAAACCACAGTCGCATGCAATTACACATTGGCACGGCTAACATCCCTCTGTCCGTCAAACTGCTGGACACTGAAGTGCTTTTCCCCGGTGAATCCGGACTGGCCCAACTCGCTTTAGACCACCAAGTCGTTTGCACTTGGAACCAACCTTTTGTTCTGCGACTTGAATCGCCCGTAACAACCATTGCCGGTGGCAGAATCCTACAACCAAGAGCTAAGCGAATCGTGTTTGACGACCAAGAAAGTCTGCAATTCCTAGGTCAACTTACGGCAGCAAATCCGGACATCACACGAATTGAAGCGGCTATCTTCCTCGAAGGGTTACCCCCAACCAAAACCGATGCGTTGGAGCTTTTGACGGGAGTTGCTGACACGGATCAACTGGTCTTACAACTACTTGAATCTGGTGCGGTATTTGATTATCCCCATTCGGCAACCGGTAGTAACAATAGACTCAATCTTGTTCATCCAATTGCGCTTCGTAGAATCTGGTGCCGAGTCCAGAATATTTTGCAAAAAGAACATGACCGAAACCCACTGAAAACAACTCTTGCTCTGACGCCGCTGAAGACTAGGCTTGCTTACCTTGGTACGGAACATCAAATAAATCAAGTTTTTTCACATTTCCAGCGAGAGGGACATCTGACTTTGCATAGCGGCAACGTCACGTTAAAGGGGCAGGGACCTCAACTCACAAAAAACGAACGAAAACTGCTCGAAGCAACAGTGCAGCAAATTCGTCAGGCAGGTCTTAATACGATGCTTGTTAAAGAAATTGAGAGTCAGGCAGGAGCTCAAAAATCGGCGGTCGCGCAACTACTACAAGTTGCTGTGGCTAATAATGAATTAGTCGAAATATCGCCTACCTACTTTATCCACTCAGATGTCTTGCAGGAAACTAAACAACAGCTGCAAAATCAACTAGTTCCCCATAAATCTTATACGATATCCGAAATCCGCAGCATTCTCGATACCACTCGAAAATACGCCATCCCTTTGTGCGAATATTTCGATCGTATCGGTTTTACTATCCGCAATAATGACCAACGACAACTCTGTAGCGAACAACCCTTGTCGCCACAGAGTTAACAATACATGATTAATTTTTAGGTTATAGACCTATCAGTAAATCCGAAAGTGCAACAAAAGAAACTCGTAACCTCTCAATTGCAATAAACATGAATGAACTACTACGACAACTTCCGTCAGTCACCGACATTTTGGCACAAGCTGAGATTCAGGTGTTGCTGCGCAGTATCAGGCAAGAAACGATTGTCGCCGCGGCCCGCAATGTGCTTGATTCAATCCGCCGTGACATCCTCGCCCAAAACGACTCGACGCCACCTTCGCTCGATGCAATTACACAGTCAACCATCGTAGCCCTCAAACTATATCAAGCGACCACATTAAAGTCTGTGATAAATGCAACGGGGATATTGTTGCATACCGGATTAGGTCGAGCCCCGCTGCCTGCGGCCGCGTTAGAGGCAATCACCCAGATTGGGCAAGGCTATGCCAGCGTAGAAATAAATCTACCATCAGGTAAACGATCCAATCGCGCCGATGCTGTGGAAAACAAGCTCTGCCATCTGTTCGGTTGTGAAGCGGCGACTGTCGTCAACAATAATGCCGGAGCCACATTGTTAGCGTTGTCAGCATTAGCTGATGGCAAGCAAGCGATTGTGTCACGCGGTGAATTAGTCGAAATAGGTGGTAGTTTTCGCATGCCCGATGTGATGAATGCTAGCGGCACTCAGATGTGCGAAGTCGGAACAACAAATAAAACTCGAGCGGTAGATTACACTAACGCCATTAATGACAACACTGCCGTATTAATGAAAATCCATTGCAGCAACTATCACATTGCTGGATTTAGTGAAAGCGCGACCATTGCCGAATTGGCCGCCGTAGCTCACGACCATGACTTGCTACTCATCGATGACATCGGATCCGGTGCTTTCTTCGACTACACAACATTCGGGATTCAACAGGAACCGATGCCAGTTCAGAGCTTGAGAGATGGCGCAGACGTAGTGCTCTTCAGTGGCGATAAATTACTTGGCGGACCCCAATGCGGTATCATTATTGGAAAGCAAACCTGCCTTGACCACATTAACAAACACCCATTAATGCGTGCCCTACGTTTGGATAAAACTATCTATGCAGCACTTTCGGCAACACTAGACATCTATTTAGGTCCTCACCCAGAACAGCACATCCCACTGTTGCAATTGCTCATAGAACCCATGGATCAGTTGCAACAGCGCGCCGAGACAACTGCCAAGGAGATTCGAATAAATTCATCAGACGAGCTGGCTATTCAGACTGTTTCAGATACGACCTTTTTAGGTGGAGGTAGCGTCCCAGGGCAGGAAATTGCCACCGTTTGTATTGTACTTGAGCACCAGAGCATTTCGCCAGACGAGATTTCTAGGCGATTACGCACTTGCGAGACGCCACTGCTTGGACGAATTCATGATAACCGCTTCACCATCGACTTCCGTAGTGTGTTTGCAACCGAAGATTCCCGCATTGCCAATGCAGTCATTGAAACGCTCAATGCATAGCCGTTTCGACCGTTAAACCTGCTGTTTTCTCCACCCCACCGGTCGATTCTAGTCATTTTGAGTGCTATTTCGTCTCATTAACACTCGCATTTCCCCCCAACCTTGGATAAAATGCAATATCATTTAATATCTAGGACGAAATGCATCTATTATCTTGATGTAAACTCACAGCACGGATTGCTTTTTCCAACCAACGTTTTTCCAACTCAATCTGTGATTCCAAAAATACGTTTTCTATATATCGCTAGCTGCCTGCTGCTTTTCTTGCCATCGCAAAGTGACGCACAAGAATGGGTTCGCGCGCGTGAGCATCATGCTTGGGCTCGATTTGAAGTACATAGCTGGAAAACAACTAAGATTCTCACTGACTTGATCGACGATGCAGGCAATATTACATCCACTGTTCGCCGAGAGACCACGACCCGACTACTCGAAACCGAACTCGATCGGTACATACTCGAAGTTGAGTCAACCGTACAAATTGGGGAACAAAAAGTCAATCATAGCAATCAAAAACTGAAACGTAACATCAACACGCAAGGCGAAGGTTTTGCGGCAGCCGTTGAAAAGGGCACATTGAAGATTGGAGGGAAAGACTTCAATATCGATATCCGCGTTGTTACGTTGCATACAAAACAGGGTAAACGCGTTAGTAGAGTCAGTTTTTGCAAGGAAACCACGCCTCATGTACTGAAGCGGACAACCACGTATTACGACAAGAAATCAGCACCACTTTACACGACGACGTCCGCTGTCACCGAATTTGGTGTCAAACAGGACGTCTTAGGAGACGCAAAAAATGTCTGTCGGATTATTACCACCCACAAGCAAAATGGAACGACAACGATTACGGACGAGTTGTACTGTGCCGATATCCCTGGAGGCATCATTGCCCAGAAAATCATTGAAACAAATGCTGACGATCAAATTACTCTCCGTACTACGCTGGAATTGACTAATTATGCAATCGGCGTACAAGAGAGTCGCCTCCCTAAAAAAAAACCCGCTGACAAATAATGCCGCGGCTTCCCACACACAAACCTGCAAAAATCAACCTCTTTTTCCGGCGACCAAGTTGTCAAGATGGCTGAATATAGCCATAATTTCACTTCCCTTTATGCACTGCGATTCAACTTGTTTAGAATTTCCGCATCACTGGGACCGCATTCGGAACTGCTATTCAGCGAGGCCTGCTTGGACACATGGAAAATAAAATAAAGCAAACAGCGATCACGTTTGATGATGTACTGCTCGAACCAGCCTATAGCGAAGTCGTACCCTCGGAAGTCAGTGTTGCGACCCGGTTAACAAATAATATTTCGCTAAATATACCGCTTATCAGTTCCCCTATGGATACGGTTACTGAGCACGCAATGGCCATTGCCTTGGCGAAGATGGGCGGACTCGGCATCATTCATAAAAACATGTCGATCGAAAGCCAGACACATGAAGTCAACAAGGTCAAACGAAGTGCGAATGGGATTATTGTCGACCCAATTACACTAATACCAGAAGCGACCGTCGGCCAAGCGCGCGAATTGATGGATGAAAACAACGTCTCTGGTGTCCCCATCACGCAACCAGATGGATTGCTCATGGGAATACTGACTCGCCGTGACTTGCGATTCTTAGAAGATGTTGATCAAGCAGTTTCAGAGGTCATGACCAAGGACAATCTCGTTACCGCAACAGGGACGGTTTCGCTTGAACAAGCCGAGCAAATATTGACGACAAAAAAAGTAGAGAAACTACTGTTAGTGGACGATTCATTCAAACTGACCGGTTTGATAACGATTAAAGATATCGATATGGTCCAACAATATCCCGACGCATCAAAAGACCTACTGGGTCGATTGCGAGTGGGAGCGGCAATCGGTGTGTTTGATTTTGAACGAGCCGAAAGCTTAATTGACAAGGGCGTTGATGTCTTGACGGTTGATAGCGCTCATGGCCATTCAAAAAACGTTATCGAAACCGTAAAACAGCTGAAAAAACAATGGTCCATTGATGTGATCGCCGGCAATATAGCGACGCAGGAAGGTTGCCGAGATCTCATCAAAGCTGGTGCCGACGCCGTGAAAGTCGGGATTGGTCCAGGGTCCATTTGTACAACTCGAGTCATTTCAGGAATTGGTGTTCCCCAAATAACAGCGGTTTATGAAGCAACGCAAGCCGCAAAAGATAGCAAAACACCTGTAATTGCCGACGGTGGTATACGTTTTTCCGGTGATATCACCAAAGCAATCGCGGCTGGAGCGAATTCTGTCATGATTGGTGGACTTTTTGCAGGACTTTCCGAAAGTCCCGGACGATTAATCCTCTACCAAGGTAGAACTTTTAAGGCCTACCGTGGCATGGGCTCTATGGGAGCCATGGTTCAAGGATCCAGTGAACGCTACCGTCAAAGCGGTAACGGCAAGCTTGTTCCCGAAGGAGTAGAAGGTCGTGTTCCTTTTAAAGGCGATTTGGCAGACTTTGTCTATCAACTCGTGGGAGGCCTTCGTGCCGGAATGGGTTATTGCGGCACTGCAACAATTGAAGATTTACGCACTGATGCACGATTTATTCGCGTGACAGCTGCTAGCACACGTGAGAGTCATCCCCATGACATTGCCATTACGCATGAAGCCCCAAATTACAGTCCGGACCAATCGGCCACTAACGACGGATAAGTTTCAATTATTACACCACTGGCTGAGATCCCGCCGAGTACTCTTTAGCATCTTAACCCTTCTTTTCGCCGCCCCACTTGTTGCAGCGGAACCAATTCGAATCGTAACATCTTCTGTCACGAAATCTGCTCCCATTACGGTCGTGACGGTGACAACAAACTTGCCAACCCCCGCGAAACGAGGGACCCCGGCAGTAGTCACTGCACAACCACACACGACAACTATTCGTTCAATTCGCACGATAAAGATCGCTCCAACCAAAAATCCAATACGGCTAACAACACTAGAAACAACTCAGAACGTTGCCGCACCACAAGTGATCAACAATCCACCGTCAACGTTAAAAGAGTTCAAAGCAAGTGCCGGCGAAGTGGTTTCCCAAGAGCTAAATCCTCCCCAAATAGCACCTGTTAACTCTACAAATTTATTTCCACTTGTACCTGACGCAGTCCCATCAACTTCCAACTTAGATGTCGCCATTGCACCTAATAGCAACTCTCAATCAACAGAAAACCCAACAGTAGTTTCCGCTGCCCTAAAACTCGCCGTACCCTTAGTGGCCAATGTCACTCCCGACCCTGCCAGCATTGCTACGAAACAACCCGCCTCTGCGCCGCCACAGCTCGCACTGGCACCGCCGGTACCACTTGCACCTATACCAGTACTTGGGCAAGGTGCCGGAGAAAAAGCGCCACTACAAACTCTAGTCGCAATTCTTAATTGCGGCTCACCCGACTGTGAACAAGCAGCTCAGCGACTAAAGCCCACCCCCTTATCGGACATCTCATTAGACATCGCGCCTACCTTTAAGCCAAATCTGGACAACAAGCCGGTCAAGTTACAAGCCGAAGTCCGAGATTGGACCAACCGCCAGGGCAAAATTATCGCATCTGGCCAACTAGCAGATTACACTTTCAGCAAGATCGAAATCAAACTTACAAACGGTACCATCACTAAAATCCCCATGACGGACCTGAGCGTCGACGATGCCTGTTACGTAGCGGATACCTGGGGTTTCCCAAAACAGTGTCGTATTGGATTGGATACCTACGATTTGCGCAATTGGGAACCCATCAAGTTCACGTGGAAAGCTTCCGCTCTCACCCAAAAACCACTTTACTTTGAAGACGTACAACTGGAACGCTATGGTCACACAATGGGGCCTTGGTTACAACCGGCAAGATCCGGAGCACACTTCTTTTTGAACATCGCTGTGCTCCCATATCGCATGGGAATCCATCCTTGGAACGAGTGTCAATATTCATTGGGCTACTACCGTCCGGGGTCACTAGCTCCTCGTCAGCTTCCCGCCTTTCCGCTCAACGCAAAAGCTTCTTTGTGGCAAGCTGGTGCAATAATTGGAGGTGTCTACCTCATTCCATAGTTTGACATCCTATTTTCAATCGCTTTCCCGTTCTCCTTGAATTGCATGTATTACATGACGGGTCAGTAATAACTGCGAAGCAGCAACCGGGAGCGATTGGCTCAGGCGTCCAGATCCACTTAGGGTCTGAGACGCCTTTGTGTTTCTATTGGACTTACCAAATTCCGCCGCCAAAAGGGACAAGCCAGACAGCCAGTCCATTGAGCTGTATCCTACTCTGCAGCGACCATCGGCGGGTCATATTCGAATTCACGCCAAGTGACCGCCCGTCGCAGCGGTTCGATCCTCAAAACCACATGCCCATTCTGAAAAACCCGGACCGTACCGTTTGATTGGCTCACGACCACGGCAATCGCTTTCGTTGTGCGAGTAATCGAGGCGGCCGCCCAGTGACGTGCACCGAGTCCTTTAGATAGAGTAATACTCGCCGCCTTGACCTGTATGATTTGACAACATTTCTCAACGACGCCATCGCTTCCCACAACAAATGCGCCGTCGAGCAACGCGATTTCTTTGATCGCATCACGAGTTCGCGCGTCCTTTATGTTGCGATCCGTTTTGCCGTAGCCTTTCACTGGATCAAACCCAGCCGTGGAGCTATACTCCAGCACTTGTCGAATGCACCCAACAATAAACAACGTCCCCACAGGGTTCCCCTCGCGACCCTCATGCCCAATCTCGACCGCTAAGTCCACAACGGATTTAAGTGTTTCTAGGGGAACACTAGTTTCCAATTGTCGCAAATCCCGAGCGGTTAGTTTCCCTAAGTGCTCGCCGAGTTGGAGGACGGATATACTGTCGATTCCCTTAGAATCAAAACCGCTATACAACGCAACCACTTGTGCTCCCGCGTCAAGCACATCATTGGCAACACATTCTAACAATGCATTTTCCATGCGTTGGTGCACCGGACTTTCATCCGCTTCCAAAACAACGGGTGTCAAACCAAATTCCTCGGCACCCTCTAAATCCTCCGCACTTTGAGAAACACAAAGAATGAGTTTGTACTGTCCAACTTTACGAATAGATTTCCAATCCGCCGGTCCATCTAGCATCAACATCAAGGCATCCGCCTTCAGGGCTAGACGTAACTTCGCCGCATTCTTGTAGATCGAGACGAAGGGATCGCGAAACTTGGACGGCATTTACGGTTGACTTGCTCTTATTTAAACGCGATGAACATACTGCCACTTAACGTTACGCAAAACTGTATTGGTTTTATTTTTTGCTCGAAAAAAACGGCTGGCAGACGAGCAATGTCTCCATATACTAATCGGAAAGTTCGCTTGTGAGCAATCCCATTTCAAAAGCATTGAAATACACGTCCAACATCAAGAATTCCGATATCCTTTTAGCGAAACAAATTCGCAGGGTTGAGCATGTCAGCAATGTTTTCCTTGCCGTCATAGATCACCTCTGGACGTTCACCTTGGGTCCATGCTATCCAAGCTCTAGGATCTTCTCCCCAGTCCTCACCGCTGAATTTTCGAAACCCTTGAATTGCCGCAAATTGGATAGCAGGATCACGATCGGAAAGCGCTTTAACAAGCACTGCGTAAACCTGCTCTCCCTTAAAGTTTCCCATTGCCTGGATCGCTGCCACGCGCACATCAACCTCAGTGTCACTCCTCCATGTCTCGAGTAACAATTTAAATGCGCGGTCCGTTTGGCGTTTACTCCATGCCTGACAAGCAATTACGCGAATATCAGCATCCTCGTCAGTTAGTGCTGATTCCAAACCAACTTCAGCTTCAACTACGGGAAATGCGACCAATGTCCGCACCATTTCACGCCGTACCACAGGTACTCGTTCCTGTTTTATCTGCGACGATAAGGCGGTTGCATGTAATACTTGTTTATTGCGTGACATCCCTGCTGCATTTTCCCGTAAATCAACAAGGTCGCGGTGTTTGTCATTCCACGTCGTCATGTACTTATCATCATCTTGCCACTCAGAATACGACGTTGTTGGGTTGATGGAATTCCAATTAAAGGGAGCCAGTTGTTGGCACCCCGTTGCGCACAATAACCCTATAATCACAAAGGAAAACCGAGGCCATAATAATCCGTGGTGCATGTAGTTGTCCCTATAACGCCCGCGTCAACTAAATCAAACTCACTCTTTCTACAGTGTTCAGCGGGAAATGTAGCAAAACTAACCCTAGTGGGTCAACCTCCATTGCGGCACACCCGCAGCGGACAATGATTGTTGTAAGCTTGATCAACACCCGAAAGATACACTCCAACTACTCCTCACAAGACGAATCAAACGATGACGGATCAAAATCTACTAAACTATCGCTGGTTAACATCTCCACAGGCGATCGCAAAATTTGATTGGCTTAAAACTGCACTGCCATTGTCACCCAATCAGTTCGTGAAACTCCGTGACGAGGTTGGCGTGCAACGGGCTGGGATACTCGTCGCTCAAATGGAATTAAAACAGCGAGCAATCGAAAAATTCCCACGAGCGGAGCAGTTATTCTTCACCGAAATTGGCTTGCAACAATCAACGGATATGGCCATCGCTACGTTCAAAGCAACACAATTGCAACAGGACTATCCTGCCGTCACTCATGTCACTGACCTCTGTTGTGGTATCGGTGGTGATTTAATGGCTCTGGCAAAATCCTTCGATGTGATCGGAGTAGACATCGACCCAACAACCGCATGGATTGCCCAACACAATATAAATGTGACGAAAACTATCGGAACTGCCAAACTGTTGGCAAGCGACGCTAGCAACATGGACCTGGAATCGACAGATTGGGTTCATCTCGATCCAGATCGCCGCGCCGATGGTCAACGACACACCGCCATCGAAGGCTATTGCCCTCCGCCATCCTTTGTCGAATGGTTACTGACTCGTAACCGGCTTGATCAGCACGGTCTGTCTATTAAGCTTGCTCCCGCCACTCAAATCCCTGAGCATTGGCACAGCAAAATGGTCTGCTGCCAATGGATTCAATCACGCGGTGAATGTCGCCAACAACTCGCTATTTTTTCCACTAGTAGCCAACCGCGCACAACACAGGCCGTTGGCGTCGCAGCCAATGGTACTGCCGAATGGGTATTTAGCGTTGCCCAAGGCAAGCTCCATGACTCCAGCGACGTCGCCATTGCTGAAACATGCAAAACATACATTTACGAGCCCGCACCAGCTATCCGTGCCGCGGGACTTAACAACTCATGGGCACACCAATACCAACTCGATGCCATACACCGGCGTTTTAGTTACTACACATCCAACGAACTACTGAGCCCGACGGGAGGCAGTCGTTTCCGAGTGATTGAGGAGATGACGTTTGACCGCAAAAAAATTAAACAATGGCTAAGAGTTCGCCATATCGGACAACTCGAAATAAAGAAACAGGGCCTACGGTTTTCACCCGCTGAACTACGAAAACAACTTCAACCTCACGGCGACAATCGAATCACGCTAATTATCTTAGGCGAAGCTCAATCGAGTGACCGAGCCATTGCCATCATGGCAGAACGCGAATAATCCGTTTAATCCGGTCCGGTGTGGGACATTCCTTGCCTGCACCTACCACTCCAGTCAAAGAATTACAAATCAGCAGACCTAAATGTCGAATGATTAAATAAGGGACGTCCGGGATTTAATATTTTTTTCTGATAGCAGGAGTAGAAAAACATGAGATGGATTACAAAACGATGTATCGTACTACTCCTGTTTTCAGGCGTAATTGTAGTGCCGTTGTTGCTCATAAATTCCACATCAGAAATGGGTTCTACCACGGGATCAGACGACGCAGGAACATGGCAGCGCATGACGCAATGGTTTGGTAACGTTGGTGATTCCATCACAGATTTCTTTGCGTCTGACAATGACACGGATGCCATCGGAGTGGTCACACAAGAGTCGGCGTTAACCGCAAACCCAACTGGCAATACCCCGCATCTAGATGGAGGGGTAATTGGTCGATTTGGAGATATTATCAACATGAACATAACACCCAAATGGATTACACAACGCTGGGCCCGCGTCTCGAAGAATATACAAAGTGGCCCGTGGCAAGGTTACCGAGTTCCGATTGTGACGGGCGAGAAAACCAATGACCTCGCTGGGGCACTAACCTATTACTTCGACAACCAGCAACAGTTACAACGCATCGCCTTTCGTGGCACCACTGGTGAACCGCAAAGAATAATCACGATGCTACAACAAGAATTTCATTTAACAAAACGCCCAACATCCCTCACTGGCTTATACATTAAAAGCCAAAACCGACGTCCCGTTAGCGTATTGATGATTACTCGTCTCCCTCACGCTGCCACCCAAAACGACGCTGCCCGCTACTCTCAATACACCATTCAATTCGAATTAAATCGCCCCTCAATTGGCACTCAACTTAGCGATCGCTATAAGAACATCTTGGCCGCTAAGTAACATCATTGCCGTTTATCCGAGCGCACATCTTAGGAATACCACCATTCAAGTGCAGTAAACCGGAACAAACGACAGCGTCGACAGTGAATCTTATTTAGTCGACAGGTTTTCCACACCTCCGCTGACGACTCACAGTCAACAATTACTTCTCAATACGTACCTCATTACAGGCTGTACTTACAGCTTTTAACTTCTTTGCAATGTTTATTGACTCTTTGCCGACTAAGTACTTTGATTGTGGTACTAGCAAGTTTACAATCGTAACTCGGTTCCGCTTTATCACTGGTACATAACAAGTTACCCGCGATAAAACAGAAGCGATCTCATCTGAAGCAAATACAGTTACCCGACTCCACATCGGGCTGTTATTAATTCAAATGTAGTACATGTAAATAAAAAAGCCTGAGTCAAGGAATCTCGCGGCATCCAAATGATGTGCCCGAGGGTTGTAACTACGATGGTTGCAACAGACTTTCGCTTCCGACGCGTAAAGGATGAAAAGCCGAGTGACCAAGGACGAACAGAACATCCTGTCAGCGATCATGAATGACGTCGCTAACAAGATTGGCAATCCGATATTCGAACTATGGTTCGACCACACAGTTCAATGGAACCTGTCCGGATCGACGCTTTCGATTTCTGCGCCCACTGCGTTCGCAATGGAACGGATTCGACGAGTTTATCAACGTGATATTGCTGAAGTGGCGTGCAGTACTAAAGGACGATTATTACAACTTGAATTCACCGTCGCTCCAACAGAAAACGAGTTAACATCAAGTACGTCACAAGACGATCAAAACCTCCTCGAGACAACTGCCCACGTGTCGCCACTGACTGTACCCACGTCACGCGCAGCGCACGATGAAACCTCCACACTAAACGCTCAGCCACGCCCCACTTTCTCCAACCTTGTATGTGGAGCATCAAACCAAATCGCATTCGGAGCTTCCCAGGCCATCGTTGAAAGCCCAGGAACGATATCACCACTATTCGTGTATGGACCATCTGGCAGCGGCAAAACACATCTGCTGCAATCAATCTGGGATGAATTCCGCGGCCGCGTTAAACCTGGCCGAGCGATGTATCTAACGGCCGAGCAATTTACCACGCATTTCCTCGAAGGTCTCCAAGGAAAAGGGCTCGCTAGTTTTCGGCGGCGATATCGAGATGTTGACGTGCTTCTTATTGACCAAATTGAGTTTTTTGTCGGTAAATCGGCAACCACATTGGAATTTCACTACACGATCGATTCACTGCTTCGCAGCGGTAAGCAGCTTGTTTTTTCAGCAAAAGCACCGGCAACTGAGATTGTCGGACTTGGAGCAGACTTAGTGGCGCGCTTGTCTAGCGGTTTAGTGTGCAATATAGCACCACCGGACGAAAGCATGAGACTGCAGATTGCCCAACAATACTGCAGCAGACACCAATTAGACATTAGTTCTGAGATAGTTCTAATGCTGGTCCGACGAGTTCAACCTGACGCACGGCACGTGCAGGGAGCCCTAAACCGCATTCGCATTTTACAGCAAGTGGCGGGGACGGGGCTAACGCTGAGACAGGCGGAGGAACAACTTAATGATCTTTTCCAATGTGTACAACGACCTGTCGGTATCCAGGACATTGAAAAAGCGATCTGTAAAACATTTGGGCTCGATAAGAAAAGCCTGCGGTCAAACGGAAAAATCAAGTCTATTAGCCACCCCCGCATGCTAGCGATGTGGCTGGCTAGGAAATACACTCGAGCTGCCTACTCGGAAATTGGCGAGTTCTTTGGAAACCGAGCGCACACCACAGTCATTTCCGCCAACCGCCGAGTCGCCAGTTGGATTAAAGCCGACGCGTCCATCACAATGGCCTACGGCGAATGTCGAGTCGCCGACGCCATCAAACGCGTCGAAGCACACTTCTAAGGCTGACCCATTCGTTAAACGAACGGGGTTTTTCCAGGTCGAGCGACATCGGGAACAGCGATGTCACTCCATTCGTAAGCCGCCGGAGTCATGTCTTGCTTGGAATTCATCATCTGTTCCCAAGTCAGTGTCTTACCCGTATAGCAAACTTCTCGCCCCATGATTGCAAGCATTGTGCTTTTGCACATGTAATCGCCATTGTTAATCGTGTTTCCTGAGCGGATTGCGGCGTACAGCTCTTTGTGCTCTACGTCGTACATACTTGGCTTAGGCCCTTTGTAACGCCATTTCTCTTCGCCATTAATACTGTAAGAATTATGTAATACGCGAGCGATGCCTTTAGTACCAACAACGAAATCTTCCACGTTGTTTGAACATCCCGCCATCTGTCGAGTGTAGGCGTGAGTTTTAACTCCATTCGCCCATTCATAGCATACGGAAAAATGATCAAAGACGTGCCCCCATTTTTCGTCGGTACGTTCTTGACGTCCACCCAACCCAGTGGCGCGTACTGGCGGTTCGTCGCCCATAAGCCACATCGCTTTATCTAAACTATGGATGTGTTGCTCAACAATATGATCTCCGCCAAGCCAAGTAAAATACAGCCAGTTTCGCATCTGGTATTCCATTTCACTCCATTCAGGTTTTCGGCCACGGTGCCATAATGTACCTGTCAAATAATTTTCTTGTATCGAGCGAATTTCGCCAATCACTCCGTCTTGAATTTTTTTCATGATTTTGCGAACACCATAATCATATCGCCAGCACAATCCAGAGACGACGTTAAGATCTTTTTCCTTTGCTTCGCGTACACTATCCATCACACTTCGCACACCAGCAGCGTCAGTCGCTACGGGTTTTTCACAAAACACATGTTTGTTTTGAGCAATCGCTTCTTTAAACATCGCCGGTCGAAAATGCGGAGGTGTGCACAGTAAAACCACATCGATATCTGTGGCTAACAACTCCTTGTATGCATCAAAGCCAACAAAACTATGGTCGTCGTCAACTTGGAATTTGTCGCCAATCTGGCGGCCCAATATATTCTTAGAATGCTCCAACCGATCGGGAAAAGCTTCGGCCATTGCCGTCAGACGCAAGTTATCTTCCGCTCGCATGGCGTTAACAGCAGCTCCACTACCACGGCCACCGCAGCCAATTAAACCAATTTTCAAGATATCCGAACCTTGAGCATGCACTGGATTTGCTACGGTAAGCGATGTCGCTGCAACGCCGCCCGCTAAAACCGATGACTTCAAAAAATCTCGGCGATTCGAATTTTTATTAGACGCTTTATTATTGGACGACATTCACTTCTCCTGCTGTAATCTAAAAAACAATCAATTGGTTCTAATATCATTCATTCCGTCTATCTAATCTTATAGAAGACGAGGGAAAGATACAAGCAAAGAACAAAGAGCTGCGAAACCCAAGTGCAACAACTAATTCACTCGCTGCATATATCGCTGAAATCCCCGTTGCAACTCTCGTATAGTTTCACCGAACGCCTCTTCAAAGTCACGCAAACGAATCTCCGAATTATCAGCACATAACGACTGCTTCGCCCCGTGGGTCTTTAAATAATTCAAGAACTCTTCACGACGAGTCCTAATAAGAAAATAGGTAAGGGCCCATGATTGGGCATAGGCCATTCGAATCGTTGCCGAGTCACGAAAGGCTCGATCATGCGAGACCAGTTCCTCGAGATTCATTACTTTCCGTACTCGGCTAGCTGTCCGATATATCCCTAAATGCAATGGACTTACGGACCCTATGGGCTGGTATCCCGTTTGCGTTTTAAGATTGGGTGGTTCAAAGAATATCGCAAGGCCTTCGCTAAACCACAATGGATGGGGCGCAAGCCTCGTTTGCAACCCCGAGTTATAGCTGAGTTGATGCGTCGCTTCATGGATAACTGTTGCCATCGTGCGTGAGGCCAAAATACTACTCGCTCCCCTAGCAATCCCATTTCGTTGCGCAACATCAATGGCTAGCAAATTCACTCGATTCGTTTTCTGGCTGTAGTATCCATGAACACTACTGACTGCGGCACCCAATTCATTCTGACCGTGTTGTTGATACATCTCACGATTGCCGTGCAATACGATGACCAGTTGGTTTGGCGGCGGGGTCAGTGATAGCCCACGGTTTCTCCAAAATGCAAAAAAACCCTTGAATAGTCGCTCCAAGGCGGCAGTACAGCGGTTCGTGTCCACTGCTGATGCGGAAGAGCAGATCACGTAATGCGTTGAACTTTGCACATTAAACTGACTACCAAACTCTCGTTGTAACGTACGGCTTACCACACCCTTGTCAGCGTACTCAAAAGGCGCTGAATCAGATATTTGTTCGATCACTGACTGTTTTTTTAGCAGATGATAATGCGAGTCGGCGGTCATCAACAACAGCGTGTCTAATGACGGTGTTGTAACGAAAGTGCCCTTCAAGGTGATTTGGTGACCACCATCTTGAAAAGTCACGATGTCAACAGCGTGCAAGCGACCCTGCAATGAGTGCAACGATAATGGCAACAACGACGGAGACAACAAACAGAGCAGGGCAGTCAAAAACAACAAGACTGCTCGAATTGTGACGCAATTTTTCACTGTCGCTGAACTCTCCTCACGCACCACTTAGAACCGCGCTCAGCCACCCTGACCAACTGACGACGCAGTAGAACGATTCGGGCCGGTTGAGAGCACCTGAGTTTCTGTCATCCGCGACAAATAATGAATCATGCTCGCTGCACCTCGAAATCCAATGACCCGTTCATCGAGCTCCATTTTAGATGAATAGATTCTCCCTGCATCCAAATCAAACTTAATCGTACCGTGCTGTAATCGCTGCATCAATTGACTCTGGATTTTAGGATCATTCACTGGCGTTAGTACCTGCGTTCTGACAGAAATCGTCGCCAAGCCATTCTGGACTTGTTCCAGTTTATACTGTTTCCGCAGTTGAATCGCTTGGACTCGTCCACTTTTCAAACGCACACGCACTTTTTCCATGCTGAACCATCGCTGCCCAATTTTCACACTACGTTGTGGCAGTTGTGGTAATAACATTCCAATCCCAGGATTAAATTGGGCGACCGCATCGTCGCGGCGCACAATAGTGCCAGTCGGCGAAATAGTGATCGTTGCCAATGGCTTACCAATCGCCTCAGCTACTTTGATATAGCTTTCTGGAACAACTGCGTTTTTCTTACTGTCATAACGCACCTCCTCCTTACCCGTTACCTTTTGCCATAATTCAGCATCTTCAACTAAATGGACAAACGTCATGTTTCCCTGATCATCGACATTCGATATTTGAAAAACCCGAGTAGAAACACTGCGGGATTTAAGGCTTTCAAATTCACCTTCGATTTTTGTGTCCATTGAGACGAGATGAACGACTCGCGAGCGGACATTCTGTCCCACCATCATCCGGTAGGCTAAACGGTATTCTTTGGTGGCGCCCGCATCAATAATCGCCGCACTGGTTGCTTTATCAAGCTGTTGCGCCAAGTCCTGCGGTTCACCCTGGAGTGTCGGTGCCAGCAGCAGTAATAATAATAACGCTCGCGACAGTGGCGATCCGTATTTCCGAAGTGTGACAACAACATTAGATTGTCGATTCATCTGATGCGTCCTTGCATGAATGAATGGTGTTGAATTTAAAGCGACTGCGTATCAATCGCAAAGCTGAAGCGTATTGTTATTTCTTATGGCGGATTCGACCACCCCAATCTAGCTTTTCACGTAGAGTCTGGTAATCATTTTGGCCAGCAACTTCAACCATCCGGAAGGTTTCTACCGCTCTTTTCACTTGGATGCGGTCCAATTCCGTAATATTTGCTAATACTTGTCCGTCGACAGTCACTGCCGTGTCTGCCGCACCCCCATGTATTTGCATCTCCATTATCCTGTCCGCTGAATCAACAACGGGCCGCACAGTAAGCGTATGGGGACTTAGAGGTGATATCACAAAAGCATCAAGAGATTTCCGAAGGATAGGCCCTCCGGCAGACAAGTTGTAAGCAGTCGATCCCACCGGTGTGGAAATAATCAATCCATCACAACTGTACGTCGTAGCCAATTGACCATCAACGAACAAATCGATATCGAGAATGGCAAATGGAGCCCCGCGGACAATGGCTGCTTCGTTCAAGCCAATTGTCGACGCAATCGTCTCACCATCACGAATAACACTGCAGCGCAACATCAAATGCTCCACAATCGTGCAATTCCCTGCAACCACGTCCTGAAATGCTTGGCTTAGTTGATCAGGAGAAATCGAAGCTAGAAACCCCAATTTACCAAGATTGACACCAACCACTGGAACCTGTTTGCTGCTGACGTCTTTGGCTGCGTGCAGAATCGATCCATCTCCTCCAAGCACAATTGCCAAGGCCGGCTGCTCAGCAAGGTCGTCCACGACATTGAAAAATTTATCAATGCACTCTCGAGTTCGCTGCTCTGCTTCAGCGGATATCCCATGACTACCACCAAGCACAACAACGTTGATACGAGACCCATCTTGTTTCACCCAAGTGGGCTTTGCAGATTTTTGACTGCCGCTCGAATTTGGTTCATTCATAATATTTAGTAACGGTCTCTCACACCTTATCTGAACTCAACGTCGTAGCGTCATCTGCTGATGTCTGAGTGCCCGCGTTTGTATTATGTTTGTTCGATTCATGACAAACACGGTAGATGCCATCGCTATCAAGTCCTAAATCTGCAAGCAATTCTTGGCGGCTTCCGTGTTCCACAAATATATCTGGTACGCCAAGTCGTCGTACGTGTCCAGTATTTAATTGGCGCTGTGAGGCAAACTCTAACACTGCTGAACCGAATCCGCCGATCAACGCTGCCTCTTCAACTGTTACTATAAATGGGCTACTGCGCAGTACGCGTGTGATGACATCTTCATCAAGCGGTTTCACAAATCGCACATTGACCACTTCCACTTGAATACCATCTTCTAGCAACCGATCTGCTGCAGTTAGACAATCCATCAACATCGCACCACAAGCTAAAATCGTACCGTCGCTGCCTTCACGAATTATTTCGGATTTCCCTAATTCCAGGGGAGCCAGCGGCGCCAATTCACGAGGCACTTCCGCAGCAACTCCTTTCGGGTACCGGATAGCGCAGGCAGAGGAGTGGTTCACTGAAAACTCCAGCATCGATCGCAAATCCTTGCCATCGCCTGGCGCCATCACTACGATATTCGGAAACAATCGCATATAACCCAAATCAAACAAGCCGTGATGTGTTGGCCCATCGGGGCCAGCGAGTCCAGCACGATCAAGCATGAACGTAACAGGTAAATCCTGCAAACAAACTTCTTGAAAAATATGGTCAAAACTACGTTGCAAGAATGTACTGTAAATAGCAACGATCGGTCTCAATCCTGCTTTAGCCTGACCAGCGGCAAAGGCGACAGCGTGCCCTTCGCAAATACCTACATCAAAAAAGCGGTCAGGGAAATCTGCTCGCACTTGCTCTAGCTTATTCCCTTGACACATTGCTGCAGTAAAACACGTCACGTCTTGATTCTTACTGAGTTGCTCATAAATGGCATCACGAGCGTGGTTTGTATAAACTGGCTGTCTAGGCGAGGTGACATCATCAAAAATCGCATGTTCATCAGATCGCTCGAACACCGGCGGAGCATGAAATGTTCGCGGGTCGTCCACCGCTGGTGTAAACCCATGACCTTTTTCTGTGACGACATGCAACAAAACGGGTCCTTCCAGGTCTTTCACCATCTTCAAATACTTCCGCAACAACGCAATATCATGGCCATCTATTGGCCCCAAGTATCGAAAACCGAGTTCTTCAAATAACATCCCACCGTGCAACCCAGCTTTAACAGCTTCTTTCATCTGAGCTAAGAATCGCTCGGCCGGATCCCCAACCAAAGGTACTTTATTTAACACTCGCCCAATTTCCGACTTCAACCCCGAATACAAACTCGTCAGTCGTAAGCGATCTAAGTAGGATGCAACGCCGCCGACTCGCGGGCAGATTGACATTTCATTGTCATTCAAGATAACCAACACATTTCCCTCTGCGTTATTCATCGCTTCATAGACCACGCCCGAGGGAAAAGCTCCATCGCCAATCACTGCAATCGACCTGCGGTCGCCTTCACCCTTTAATGTGTCGCCGCTGTGAATCCCAAATGCCGAAGACACACTCGATCCGGCATGACCCGTCATAAATAAATCATATTCGCTTTCTGCTGGATTGGGATAACCCATCAAACCACTTTTGGTGCGAATCGACATGAACTGCTTGTAACGACCTGTCACCAACTTATGTGGGTATATTTGATGGCCCGTATCCCAAATCAAGCGGTCGCGGCGAAAGTCAAAAGTGCTATGCAGCGCCAGACACAGTTCGACCACTCCTAAATTAGACGCAAAGTGTGCCGAGCGTTCACTGAGCAACTCACACAGCACATCGCGGATCTCGACAGCAACATCGTTCAATTCAGCATTGGACATGCCCTGCAACGGCTCGGCCGTATTTAATCGATTGAGATTTGGATGTTTCATAAGGTCTCGTGATGTATCACTGTTTGATCTGCGACTAATTAGTTCGCGACAACACAATCTTGGCCAATTGCCTCAGCCAATTTGCACTTTCTCCAAATGCCGTCAACTCAGCTTGGGCCTGCTGAATCAACTCCTCAGCATATTCTCGACTTGCCACAATTCCCATCAAACTGGGGTATGTCAGTTTACCATGTTCTGAGTCTTTTCCTGTCTGTTTTCCGAGCTGCTCCTGATCGCCCTCGCAATCTAGTAAATCGTCTACCACTTGGAAAGCTAGTCCTAATCGCTTTCCATACGCATCTAAGTGGGCAATTTGTTCATTACTTGCAGCAGCCGCAATCGCTCCTAGTCGCAAGGAAACACGAAACATCGCTCCCGTCTTGCGATGGTGGATCTGTCGTAACAAGTCTAGATTCCCAGCTTGGTGCTCAGCAGCTAAGTCATCCACTTGTCCACCAACTAACTGACAGGGACCAGCTGCTATAGCTAGAGCTTGGCAAGATGCTGCTTGTATTTCTGCCGACGTTTCACTGCTCGAGACCACCTGAAACGCTAACGCGAGCAGTGCGTCTCCAGCCAAAATAGCGTTCGCTTCGCCAAACTTAACATGACATGTCGCCTGTCCGCGACGCAATAGGTCGTTATCCATCGCTGGTAAATCATCGTGAATAAGAGAGTAAGTATGGATCATTTCGACCGCACAAGCGTTGGCAAGGGTAGCACTAGAACGTTGACCGCATGCATCACTCGCCATAAACACCAATAATGGCCGCAATAACTTGCTCGGCGCCAACAACACATACCGCATCGCTTCTTCAAGCACTGTTGGACAACCAGCTTGAGGCTGTGTCCATTGATCAAGCGCAGCGTGAATGTCCGCGCTTGCAACCTCCATGTACTGAGAAAGAGTGTGAGTTGAGTCGGTTGCCATTTATGGTAAATCCAAGCAGCAGGTACTAATCACATTGAAGAACAGAAAAATAAAATGGGCAATTGTTGTTTCCTTGCCTACAGTTCTACCTTAATTCAGCATGGTCTAATCGTCTAGTTCTTCTTGCGTAGAACGACGCTTCGCACGGGAAGATTGCTTTTGTTCCAAAGTCGTTTCTTCATCTGCAAACGGCTCCGTGACGGCATTTCCATCCGCATCAACGCCCGTCAAAACCTCTATTCGTCGTTCCGCTTGCTTGAGTGTGTCATGGCATTGCTTAAGTAGAGTTACACCAGTTTGATACTGAGCTAGAGACTCCGTCAAATCCAACTGACCCTGTTCCAGTTGTTCTACAACGCCTTCAAGTCCCTCTAAAGCCTCTTCGAACGTCAACTCTTCAGCGACTGCTGCTTTCTTGGCCATGCTAATATCCTCTTCCTTTTTTTTCAGCTTAATTTAAATCTGATTCCAGTGATTCCACGATGCTGGTGAACTTACCGTTGGCAAGTTGCGTGTGTAACTCCTGCCCAATCTGAATGTCTGCTATGCTCCGCACCACCGTTGCCTCAGACGATTGGGTTACACTGTACCCACGCTGCAATACCTCGAGCGGACTTAGGGCTGACAATCTTGCCGCCATCACCGACATCTGTTCGCGACCCTGTTGCAACGCCAATTCAATCCCACGCGCAAGTTCTTTTTCAAGATCATCCACCGCGCGAGCACGTAGGTGCAAGCCCTCGTGAGGATTCGTCAGCACCGGTCTGGAACAAAGTAATTTTAACCGCTGGCGCGCTGCATCAAGTCGAGCTTGTAACAAAGTCACGAGCCGTTGCCGTAAGACCATGAGATTGCTGCGAACTTCACTTTCCTGCGGTACAGCGATTTCTCCGGCCTCGGAAGGCGTTAGAGCACGGCGGTCCGCCACAAGATCCGCTAAGGTAACATCGATTTCATGCCCAACTGCGGAAATAACCGGAATCGAACAATTGAAGATTGCTCGCACCACCTGTTCATCATTGAAGCACCACAAATCCTCCATGCTGCCACCGCCACGGCCTGTGACAATTAGATCTGGAGGTGGCTGCATTTGATTCGCTAAGTGGATGCCGTTGGCAATCTCACTTGCGGCAGTAGTACCTTGCACACGTACCGGAACAATGACAACGTTAACACTGCTCCAACGACGACGAACCACCTCTAGAAAATCACGAATCGCCGCTCCTGTCGGACTTGTCACAAATACAATCCGCTGGGGCAGCCAGGGTATCGGCTTTTTGTGCTCCGCTGCAAATAATCCCTCGGACTCCAAGTCACGCCGTAGTTGTTCAAATGCCTGCTGCAGCGTACCTTGCCCTTGGGATTCAACTCGATTGACAACCAGTTGATAACTTCCACGAACAACGTAGAGATCGATTTTTCCGCAACAAAGAATCTGCTGACCGTCTGCTAGGTCAAAAGGTAGTCGTTGAGCCGTATTACGCCAGATAACCGCTCTTATCGTCGCTTGATCATCCTTAAGAGAAAAATAGAGATGTCCAGAAGCAGGGCGTGAAAGATCCGCGACCTCACCTGCCACCCAAACTCGTGCAAAACGCTCTGCTAAAACATCCCTCGCTAATGAATTGAGCTCGCTGACGCTAAGCACGTCGGGTTGTTCCACGGTTGGTTCACTAACTGGATTGCTAGAACCTGCTATCGCTGCAAATAATGGTAATTCTTCCTCTTCCATAGTTCTATTTTTAACCGTTGCAGTGTCGCGCGACAATGGTCTGACCTGGTACTCCATACCACTGGGTGTCAACGCAGTGAAAAACATCTATCTATTGAAATCTTTTTTTAACCTCTGGAAAATTACCGCACAATCAACTTTGCTCATCGAGAATCCCCAACGGCGCCGGATCTTTCGCTAATGGCAACTCGTCGCATAACCGCATTTTGGATTGCGCCCATCGCTGTGCAATTTGCGTTCGCGATTCCAATAGCTCCTGCACATCGAACCGATGTTCCTCAATCTCACTGCGATTCAAGTCAGCCGGAATCTGAATCGGGTGACTCATAACCATCCGCACACGTGAAAAAGGCCGCGCGATAACTGATTGGTCCCACGCATTTGTAACTCGCCAAGGACGATCACAACCGAAACCGAGGCAAACCAATGGTATTTGCAAACGAGATGACAAGTAGATGCACCCTTGTGCCAACTTCCGCCGCGGGCCGCGCGGACCATCAGGCGTCATCGTCAAGTTTGTCGTTTTTCCCAATCGCAGCAGTTCCTTAAGGCCTGCAACGCTGCCTCGCGAAGACGAGGCACGCACCGTACCAAATCCCATATATCGCGCTGCATGCGAAAGCCACTCCGCATCTCGATGACGACTCAAGAGCATGGAAATATTACACCGACCTCGCAAATAAAACGGGATGGCGATGTATTCGTGCCAAAACAAGTAAATCATCGGGCCACTAAAATCAGGCGAGACAGGATCGACGGTCGGATCTTCACAGACCTTGCGATAGTCCATCGTCCCCATCCAACTCCGCAGCGCGCAGCTGATGCCAAATCCGCCAAGTCGCATCATCCATGGTGCTTGGAATTTCATCTACGGGTTCTCTTGCATCCTGCTAGACTCACAATGACTCGCTACCGCCTATTACCACAACGCCAATTTGACTTCAAATCGTCCAATCCCCTGAAAACACTTCCGTCGCTGTACCTGTCATAAACACATGATCGGAATGCTCATCCCAGCACAAATCGAGATCACCTCCAATCAAATGGACTTTGAGCCGCCGCTGAGTTTTACCTGTCAAAACTCCAGCAACACAAACAGCACTGGCGCCGGTCCCACAGGCCCACGTCTCACCGGACCCACGTTCCCAGGTACGTTGGCGAACTTCCGTCGCAGATAGGACTTCCACAAATTCAATGTTGGTGCGTTGGGGGAACCGTGGGTCTGTTTCAATCAACGGTCCCACTCCCAACACCAATTCGTCGCTTGCCTCCTCCACAAAAATAACGGCATGGGGATTGCCCATCGATACACATGTCACCGCTAATGAATGATCGCCAATCAAAAATGGCTCAAGTATAATTTGTTCGCCTGCAAGCGTCGTCGGAATCTCGTTTGGCTGTAGTCGTGGGATTCCCATATCTACTCGAATATCTAACACCTCGTCACCTTGCACGCGTAACTCCAACGACAATACGCCATGCCCAGTTTCGACTCGCAAGGCTTCTTGACGACAAATTCCGTACTCGTAAGCATACTTAGCAAGGCAGCGAATTCCGTTGCCGCACATTTCGGATTCACTGCCGTCGGCGTTAAACATCTGCATTCGCACATCGGCTGGGGCAGAGTCACTAGGCGGCAAGATGAGTATTAGACCATCACCACCCACGCCAAAGCGGCGGTGCGAGATATTGCGCGCTAACGACGCAAGATCAAGATCTTCTGGTAGCGATTCAGTAAAGCCATCAACATAAACATAGTCGTTGCCGATACCATGCATTTTTGTGAATTTCATAATCTGAATTAGCCTCCGCGTACTGGATAGAATGTCGCTAGCTTCATGATGTGTTTCCTACCGCAACTGTAACACGCCGGCACCTTGTCCGTCACGTATAGGCGAGGCAATCCGCGGTTCGAGATTTTTTAGAATACGTTCCATCGCGCCGTCTAATTCGGGAAAAGCCGTACTATTGACGCGTGGTTGCCCAACCGTCCCGACAACTTCGATTTGCAGCAAACTTTTGCTAGCTTCAGTTAATACCGCATTGATAATCGGAATTACAATCTGCTGCCGCCCAACCCTCGAATAGAAATTCAAGTTGATTTCTTCCTCAAATGACATCCAGCCTGTTCCGTATAAGCTGACGGTGTCACCACGCAAATCAATGCGATCCAGCACTATCTGATCGTTCTTTATACGGAAGTCGACATCAGTGGATGAAAACACTCCACGATCTGCTTGTATGTCAATTTTATTGAATAGTGCAACCATTAATGGCAACTCGTAAGTATCGGCCTGTTTTAATCGCACCTGGCCATCGCCTAACCAACTCGTGCGGTCACCGACAACGCCTCGCAATCTTAACGTTGCATCGACTCGACCGGACGTACGCTCTTGCACTCGTCGATGACGAGCAAGCTTCGCTAAATCAGCCTGAAGTAATGACGCCTGTAACATGAACCGTGGTTGTGACTTGCCATTATTACTCGCAAATCGACGCTGATCTTTGTCAAACAACACTTGCAAGTCAATTTTTGCTAAGCCCCCAAAACTATGTCCCGTCAGGCTCATCGCTGGACGTTGCGGCTGGCGAATGACAGTCGAACCCGTTCTGTTTTCCTGTGTGGCACGAGCCCAAGTACCTGCGAGTATTTGCCGTTCATCAATCCATAAAGGTCCTTGGATTTTGGTTATCTGCTGATTGCCTAAAAACATCGAGTCAATTTCTACGAAGGCGCTACTACGGAATCCTCGATCATCCAATACTCCCGTAAATTGAATCCCACCCTGCATGCCACTTAAGCGAGTCCCACAATCGATTGACGCACCGGCAACTTCTAATCTAACTCTCCAACTCGCATGCAGTGATTTGATAGCTGCCGGTTGATGAGCGAGATAGATGTCACCCTCTAGTTGTAGCGGACCTTGAATATCCAACCCGCGAATCTGCTGACTCAATTCTGCGGGCATCGCAGCTAATAAATCCGCATCCATCCGCAAACGGTCGATACTCAAATGATCCATCGCAAAATGCCATTGCCCGTTTGGTGCTCGATTATAAACACCATCCATTTGAAACTCTGTATCGCCATGCAACCCATGGATTCCAGTCAAACGAACATGGCCGTCCTGCATTATAAATTCGCCCGTCACACCCTCGATTCGATAGGGAAACCACGTCGGCATAAAACTGACCGTCGAGGATGTCAAACTGTCATCCGGAATCCATTTTTTTCCGTGCACAAACACGTTGGTACCACCTGGTTTTAGCGTGCTCTCTAAACTAACACGAACTTGATCCAAAGCCCCTTCCGGTTTTAATGATCGCCACGTATTTAGGATGGCTGGATTCTTAGCGGCCAATGCATCTCGCAAATCGTTATCAAGTGGCACGTCCGTAGCAGTTAGTACCATTTGCAGCGGAGCCTCCGCGGACCCATATCCTGAGTGGCTTGTTTGGCCGAACTGACCCGCTGGTTTTGTAAATCGCCCTTGCATTTGTACAAACGCGTTTCCTTTGTATCCTGAGAAATCTTGAAATTCCCATTGGTCACCCTGCAAACGGACTTTGCCGTTGATGCGATGAATGGGATAAGGAAACCCCCTGTATTGCAAAGTCCCTTGTTGGAAATCAAATTCGATCTGTCGATAAGGATTACCAGGTGTGCCACGATATTCGTAGCGGGCACGATGCAGGGTGATTAATCCAGTCGGGCGTAGTACGTCGATTGTCTCCCGCGATCGGGGATCGAGGGCTGAAATCAATTCCGCGTCCAGTGGAATCGCTCCGTCTGAGGTAATCTCCAACCAACCGCGAGGTGCTATTTTTGAATCTCTTATATCGGCACTTATTTTGAACGTGCGTCCGTGAGTTTGCGCTAACACATCACGGACAATAATATCGCGATTGTGAATTTGAATAAAACCAGTCGCGTTCTTTAGCGTATAGGGGAATTTTTCATAGGTGAGGTCCATGTCCAGCAATTGGATATCCAAGTGCGATCGTGGCGTTTGCCCAACATTGTCATAATGATACTTGATGGCGGCAGTGCCGCGCGGACCATAGGTATGTAGCGTTTTGCGAATACCATTGATCACTTCATCTTGCGGCAAACCGATTAATAGATCCTCATCGATTAGAATTTTATCGGTCGCAAACTCTATTTCTATTGTCGGCTTAACACCAAATTCCGAAATTCTCGCATGAGCCGATAACAACGTGCCACCGAAACTGCCCTGTATTTTTTCAAGTCGCAATACACCGTCTTGCCACGTAATCGCACTAGAAATATCTGTGATTGGAAACGGTAACCTGCGGTCGCGATACGAACCGTTGGCCAACACTCCCGCCGCCACCCATTTAGTTTGCAATACCGGACTGTTTGCAACCGTTGTTTGGGATGCGGGATCATCCGTAGTCGCGATGGTCGTCTGAAGTTTGGTCTCCAGTTGAACGGCTAAATCCGCTTGACCTCGAATCTCCAACCCCGCTGGGAATTGCTCCAGCATGCTCAGTGGCAAATATTCGAACCAATCGTTGGTTAACTGTAATTTTCCAATTCGCACGGACAGCAGCGACTGCTGGTCGTCTAAAGAAATCGCTCCTTGTACCTCAATGCCCCCCACAAACGAATTCGTCACTTGACTGCGCACCTTTAACACCCGCCCTTGCTGAGAGTTGCGGGCAGCATCAACACTCAAGTGTGCACGCTGTTGATCCGTAATGACCGTATCCCGAAAGGTCAGCACAAACGGATCTTGTGACAATTGAGCCGCACCCCTGATTGCCAACTCCAATCCTGAGATGCGAATCGTTGGCATGCCGGTCTCGGCACCCACTGGCTTGACTGCGCGCAAGCGATCGACCAAATCAACCACATTCCAATTGCCAGTCGAGTTGCGCACGGCATGAATCCGACCACCGATTAGATGAATTTCATCAATCAACGGTTGCTGCTGTAGCAATGTCGCATAGTCCGTAGGTCCAACTAGATCCAAACGATCAATCGTCGCGATCACCTCAGAATCCCAACTCGCCGCAGCGGATGCCGGTAATGATATCCGCACATCCCCAAGACGAATACCGTGGTTTCCATTACGCGCAACGGAACCCACTTGCACAATCAACTCGGGGATCGCCGTTGTAATCTGTTGCTCGATTTGTAGACGAATCTGCTCGTTAATTTGCCGTTCAATCCAAGCTTGATTGGCAATCAAAGCAGCAGCAATGACAACCACCGTTAACGCGGCGCTGCGCAACCAACGCTGAAAACAGCTCGGACCTTTCGCAGAACGATCAGAGGCAGCCTGTGGGTGGGAGGAAGATTGATCAGTTCTACGCATCAACCCCCCCCTTCCGTTGGCGCCGCAAACCAAGCTAAAAGTCGACGACCACAGGCAAACCGCTGCAGTCCCTGGCTGAACCCAAAACCGGCTAACACTGTTAGAACCAATACAGCCGGTTGACGGTAACGAATAGAACTCACAAACACCATGTGCAGGGCGGTGAAGTATATCGCGGGAGAGATACTTAACAGAACCGCCACTAGCACAGGTGCCTGAGTTGATGGCGAACCATCGGTTTGATTTAATTTATGATGCTTAATCAAGAGGATGAGTCCATACAGAGCTAACGCGACGATACCAAGGTAGCCTACTGCCATGCCCCAACGCATGGCAACTGAAGCCCCCACCTTATCACTGGCCAAAGGACGCCAGAAGCGAACGAACTTAGTGCCAGCTAACGCTAACACTTGATTCGGGTTAGCTGCGGCCCAATCCAAGGCAGCATCACGCATGCGGTTGTTCAAGCGGAATTCATAGCAATCCAGTGGTGGCGTCGCCAACTTAGCATCGTCAATATTTTGAGCTCCATGAAAATACAACACAAACGACATGTCGCTGCCACCCGTTGCATTTTCATGCAACCCATCGTACAAACTTGCACCAACTTGCAACGTCGTTGGTACAAAATGACCAACGACTCGATAATTGCGCACCCACCATGGTGACATCGTGATGCAAAATGCCAGCATGATGAGAATCCCTTGCCAACATAGTTTTTTTCGTTGAGCAGAACACAGTAGCACCGCGACTAACAATAGCGGGGTAAACAACAACCAACTCGGCCTAATCAACACTGCCACAGCAGCAGCCATGCCCGTCAGAATTGCCGATCGCCAACGTAGTGAATTGTCTTTTGCGGAATTGCAATCACGCAGCACATAATAGAATGCCAAAAGTTGTAAAATCATAACCAAGCAAAACGGGCCTTCACTTAGAATCAAAATGCTCATCACAATTCCACCTGGGTAAATACTGGCCAACATTGCCGCACAAACACCGACTCTGCGATCGAACAATAATGTTGCGAAGATTCCAATAACCACCACAGTGCAGGCACCCAAAATGGCATTAAGCATCCGTACCGAAACGACCGACGGTTTTCCGGCAAAGAGTTTATGCCAAGCAGCAATCAAAATGGGATAACCGGGAGTGCGAGAGATTTTTGCGTTTTCGCCGCCGAACTGATAGGACTCGCCCTTATAGATTTGGTGACCTAGTACCCAATAGGAAAATGAATCGCCAAAGGCAAAGGCGTTTTCATCGGTTTGGCGAGCTTGCCACCAGATACCACCAGCGCAGCGCACTGACAACGCGAACGCAAAAACAAGCGTCCACCCGATGATTGCTCGGCTCAATGGCATCCCTACCGTTTGCATGGCTGTCTCCGACAGCGCAACGCCTGCGCAAGACCGACCCCCGCAAGGAACCCTGCCACGCAAGCTGTGCTATATATACATGTTTTTGAGAGATGCTCGAGCGAGGATTATCGCATGTGCGATCATTCGCTAGAACCAAAATATTTCCATCGCACCCAGCATAATGCTCAAACCTGCATCGAAGTGCTAGCCATGGATTTCTTTATCAATCTCTCCCGCTGTTAATAATCTATTACCAAGTTGCATTTTGGGTCAAGGCGAATATATGAAGTCAGATTATCAACAATTTGCTATATGCTAGCACTTTAAAAATGTGGTATCTTGGTAGTCTGTTAAATGAAGGAATATACGTTGGTTGTAATTTTTTATACTGGGACGATCTGACAATGGATAATCGAAAAACACTTTTGATTGCGAGTTTTCTTACGCTAGTTGCCGCTGGGATGGGGATGATCACACGGGGCGCCGCGGGGCCAGCTTGGACTGCCATGGGAATCGATGCTGTTCGGTTTGGGGAAATAATGGGCCTTGGATTTCTTGGCTTCGGTGTCGTTATTTTATTCAGCGGCATAATCGTTGAATTCCTTGGTTACAAAAGACTGTTGCTCATATCTATCGGCTTACACTTTATCAGTGCGTTGATGATTCTAGCCGCACCCTCATTGCATGACGGCTGGCTAGTTGCTGATGAAGCTAATGCCACTAACGTAGCAACCGATAATCTAGTCAATTTACTAAGTTATAGCATCCTCTTATTCTCAATATGTGCGGGACTATATGAAGCAGTCATCAACCCATTGGTGGGGCAACTGTATCCGGAAAATCAAACCCATTACTTAAACATCCTCCATGCCGGTTGGCCGGGTGGGATTATTATTGGTGGCGTGTTGGCGGCCTGTTTTCAAAACGAAACGGCATGGATCACCCAGATTGACTGGCAATATGTCGTCGCTTCCTACTCTATTGTCCTCGTTCTTATGACAACAATTATCCTTAAGCAACCATTCCCAGAAACAGCATCTCGCAAGAGCAGTGCCGCATTTGCTGTGCTCTTCAGTTGTTTTCTTTCGATTCCATTTCTCGTACTCATCGTTGCACACGCTTTGATCGGATACATGGAATTGGGTGTCGACTCCATGCAAACAAAACTCATGGAAGGGATGGTCGACAATGCGGTCGTAGTCCTAATTTATACATCAGCATTAATGTTCGTATTGCGGTTCTTTGCCGGCCCAATTGCTCATAGAGTCAATCCCATTGGACTTTTGCTCATTAGCTCCGTTCTCGCAATTGTCGGGCTACTCTGGCTTGGTTCAGAAATCTATGGTACCGGTGTATTTATGATCTTTGCAGCAGCTACTGTATATAGCCTCGGTAAAGCCTTCTTATGGCCAACTATGTTGGCCATTGCTGGTGAACGCTATCCGCAATGTGGTGCAGTAGCAATGAGCACCCTAGGAGCCGCCGGGATGATTTCCGTTGGACTCGTGGGCAGTGCAATGATCGGAGCACAGCAAAGTAACGCCATGAGTCTGTCCTTAGAGAAATCCAGCAGTGTCACATATGCTCGCTACAAAGGAGAAGTAGAAGATGTTTTTGGTTATAAATCACAAACGCTTAATTCGGGAATGCAACAAGCCGCAATGGACTACGACGCCGCGGTTAAGAAAAATGATGCCGCCAAGCAAGCTGAGAAACTGGTTGCAGTTGTAGCGGCGGCAGCGGCTGACAGCAAGGAAGACGTACGTACTAATTTTCCTGACGATAGTGCGGCTATTGCGAAAGCATACAACACTGGTGGTCGTACGGCACTAAAAAACACGGCAATGATTCCAGTTGGCATGGCTATTTGCTTTCTCGGGTTGTTGATTTATTACAAGTCCATCGGCGGCTATAAACCCCTCACATTGGAAGACGTTACTGGCGAAGGAGGTGGTTGTGGTGGCGATGATGAAGGTGCTGAAGATATATCCTGCTCAGACGATGCTGCCGATGACGGTGATCCGCTGGCAGTATCGACCGTCGAAGAAGGTGCCGAGGAATGTTGCGGTGGAGACGACGAGGGTGAAGGGGGCGGCGGTGGCTGAGGCCCTCGCTAACACAGCAACGGAGCCGGTCGGTTCCGACAGTTCAAAGTGCGAATGGGCACCGATGACACGTTTCATTGGTGCCCATTTGTGTTAATTCGTGGCCAACACCAACACATCATCCGCACGCTCCACTCGCACTCCCCCCGGTAACTCAAACGCCGCCAGCGGTGTTGTAACGGCCTCTGCTAAACGCAACCAATGCACAGCGGTCATCTCACCACGCGACCAATGCTGCTGCTTCCATACTAAAACAAATAGTTCTCTAATCAAATACGGTGCTATATCGGTCAAGCCCGCACAATTAATCTCTACCCGCCCGCCCGCAACACCGTCTGTGAAACGCACATGCGTCTGAAATAATGGGTAAACCATTTCGGCGATTACATCCTGTAATTCACTCGCCATCTGTTGCAGACGCAACAAAGCCTCGTCAGCGGCACCATGGTACTGATTCTTTAACAGTGGCAATAACTCGTGGCGAATGCGGTTACGAGTATATTCCACGTCGTCATTAGACTCGTCGTGACAATACTCCTGACCAAGTTCATCTAAATAGGAAACAATTTCGTGCCGTGAAACCTCCAGCAAGGGACGATACAACGCGATTCCATGCTCTAACTCGCGCTGCCGCGGAATTCCCCGCAACCCGGCCAGTCCCGTTCCACGCAAGATTCGATCAAGGACCGTTTCGATTTGGTCGTCACGCGAGTGGGCCATCACGACATACCGAGCGCCCTTTTCTTTAGCCAAATCTGTTAATAGGCTATATCGTTGATCCCGTGCTGCTACTTCAGTCCGTAAAACATCCTCTGGAACAAGGCAAAAGAACTCTAGATCAAGCTCTTTCGCCATATTTTTCACAAATTGAGCATCGGCCTCGGATTGTTTACCACGCCAACCATGATTCACATGCCCTATCACGAGATTCGAACGCAATTCAGGCGTAATTATTCGTGTTAGACTGCGTACCAAGGCAACACTGTCTGCACCGCCAGACACGGCTAGAATACAACGCACATCGCACCAACGTTTCTGCGGCCAATGGGAGAGCAAAGAGCGTTCAAACGGAAGTAGGAGTTCATCTGGGGGCATTAGCGTGCGCCGTCGTTGATTTAATCGGTTTAGAATACTTGGTTTTTGGAATATACAGAGTAATCAATTTTCTGGGGTAAGTTGCAGGGAAGCGTAAATGGCTGTAGATTAAGATAGTCGCATTGTAAAACGAACACTCGTACCACTACAGCGGCATCAAACATTAATTACAAATATATATTTTACTTTAGACGGACCAATCTGAAAATCATTTGAAGCACGACAGGATTTGAGTCTGTGATGGTAAAGTCTAACAAGAAACTACATGTTGCGTTTGCGTAAACGATTGGTCCAAACTTAAAAACATTAAAGGGACCAACTTATTATTTAATTATCCAGTGAATCAGCAAAGGTAAGCCGTAACCACCGAAGCATTCCGAAAATCCGCTGCTTCTACCAAACAAACACGACCGCTTAATAACCTCCTGATGACTATTCGATAGTTGATTGATGATTGCCTCAAAAGGTTCACACCAATCAAAATCACTGATCGACACAACATTTTTTTCCATAACGACTACCACACATTCTCTCTCCTATCAGCCGCATTGAACAGCAAAGCGCGTTGTAGTGCACATGCATTTAAGAGATTCTCCGTCATTAATCCAACGGAATCTCACCCATGGTTTTAGCAACACCCCCCCTACTTTTGGCTACTTCAGCCGAACTTGGTCTAGTCGGCCTCGGCGGCGCCATTGCTGGCATTATATGTAGTTTCGTCGTCATACAAAGATTACAAAAGAAACGGGCTGACGATAATAAGCAGCATGCCGAAAGTCAAGCCCGACAAATTATTTCCGAAGCAAAACTTGCAGGCAAAGAAGCAGCGTTGCAATTGCGAAGCGAAGTTGAAGAAGAACTCAGTTCCAGCCGCAAAGAACTGCGTGATCTAGACGATAGTCTTCAAAGCCGCGAAGCTGCTCTTGAGCAGCAACACGAGGCGCTACGCAAGCAAGAAAAGATGGTCCAAAACAATCAACAACGGCTTACCGACAAACTCCAAACAATCGACCAGCGGCAAAAAGAACTCAACACGCTACTCGATTCCCAGCGGCAATCACTGCACGAATTAACGGGACTGAATAAAGAAGAAGCAGCAACGCGTCTGCTGGAGTTGCTTGAATCTGAATTGGAACAGGAGATGGGCGGCATCATTCTGCGTCATGAAAAGACCATTGAAACAGCCTGCGAAGAAAAAAGCCGCGAGATACTGTTAATGACGATGCAGCGAGTAGCTGCGGCGACGACAGCCGACAGCACCACCAGTTCCGTGGATATTCCCAACGACGAGATGAAGGGGAGGATCATCGGTCGGGAAGGGCGGAATATTCGGGCACTCGAAAAAGCAACGGGCGTCGACGTGATTGTCGATGATACACCAGGGGTGGTAATTGTTAGCGGATTTGATCCTGTCCGCCGCGAAGTCGCTCGCCAAACGCTCGCCAAACTCATTACCGATGGCCGTATTCACCCAAGCCGAATCGAAGAGATCGTTAAAGAAACAGAACAATCTATCGAAAATTTTATAATTAAAAAGGGCGAAGAGGCCGCCCTGGAAGTCAATGTGTCCGGTCTTCATGAACGAGTTATCTATATGCTCGGACGCCTGCACTTCCGCACTAGTTACAGTCAAAACGTGTTGCGACACAGTGTCGAAGTTTCTTTCCTAGCGGGCATGCTCGCTGACATGATGGGCCTCGACGCCGGGCTGGCACGACGTTGTGGCTTGCTGCACGATATTGGAAAAGCAGCCGACCATGAACTGGAAGGAGGCCATCCTCAAATCGGCGCCGACCTGCTCAAACGGCATGGTGAAGGGACTGAAGTTGTGCATGCCGCCTTCGGTCATCACGACGAGATTGTATCGGAATATCCATATACCGTCCTCGCAGCAACCGGTGATGCCTGCTCAGCGTCACGACCGGGTGCGCGCCGCGAATCACTTGACCGATATATTAAACGGATGGAAGAGCTCGAGTCGATTGCCCATGAGTTTAATGGTGTAGAACAAGCGTTTGCTATTCAAGCCGGCAGAGAAGTACGAGTAATCATAGCGGCGGAAAAAGTAGATGATCAAGCTGCTGCCAAAGTCTGTCGCGATATCGCCAAGCGTTTCGAAGAACAATTGACATATCCTGGTGAAATTAAAATCACGGTGATTCGAGAAACTCGATTTACGGAATTGGCTAGATAAATATAGTCGAATTTATACGGTCGGCGACAAGACCACCTATAACAAAGGACCTTTTTTTGCGCATTCTATTTATTGGTGATATCGTTGGTAAGCCCGGCCACAAAGCCGTTAGTGAAAACGTGGCGGCCATTCGTCAAGAATATAAATTGGATTATATTCTTGCCAATGCTGAAAATGCAGCCGATGGTTCTGGATTAACTCCGAAAATCTACCAGAGCCTCGTCGCGGCTGGCATTGATGGTATTACGCTCGGTGACCATATCTATCGACGCCGGGAAATCTACCCAGTTCTTAATTCGGAAATGAATATCGTTAAACCAGCCAATTACCCGGACGCCGCACCCGGACGCTCGCTCGCAATCATTGGCGAAAACGTGGGCGAGCAACTTGCCATCATCAGTTTGATGGGGCGAACCTTTATGAAGCCCGTCGATTGCCCTTTCACAGCCGCGGATGATGTTCTCAAGAGGGTCCCAGCAAACGTACGAGTGATTTTGATTGACTTTCACGCCGAAGCGACCAGCGATAAACAACTGATGGGTCGCTACCTTGATGGGCGCGTAACAGCAGTCCTTGGCACGCATACCCACGTTCCCACAGCAGACGCTTGCATTCTTCCAAATGGCACTGCATTTCAATGTGATGTCGGAATGACCGGCCCGTATGACAGCATCTTGGGCAGGAAAGTTGCTGCGGTGACCGAAGCCGTGACTACGTTTCGACCGACACAGTTCCAAGTAGCCACTGAAGACATTCGTATTTGCGGAGCGATTATCGAGGTGAACAACCAAAACGGAAAAGCAACGTCGATTGAATCCTTTGTCTGGAAACAAGCTGCTCAAACTGAGTAATCCACACGTCAACCACTACCGGATCAACGTCGCGTCCTGAGCAAAATCTTCTTTTTTGTCATAGGAAAAGAAATCTTTTGCCAAGTGATGACTCAGCGCTCGGGTATACGTTCGCTGGAATGCCGCTTCACTAGTTTCCGCTGAATGTTTTGCGCCATTTTGAGGGAACGTAAAATCATAGGTATTTCCCTGATAGGCTACTTTACCGTCATCGACGATGTCATAAACCGAAGTCGTTACTGCCGCTCGGCCTTTATAGAGCGTTGGTCCGTCACGCAAACTGTATGATTCAATATCCAAGAACAATACGACATCGGCGTTCACACCACGGCCGACTTCAACATAATCAATTTCATTCCAGTTATTGCGGTCAATCCAGTTTGCCACTTCTTCCATCGGTACAATTTCAATATCGGTAACCCGTTGCCCCAAAAGCTTCGCCGTCTGTCGCCCCACCAATCCAGCGGGGGAATTCGGACCACTCGCTGGTGACGATGAATTACAAATCACCGCAACGCGTTTGCCCTCTAGGCCAGCGTATAACGCATCAATTTTATCGCCCTTAATAACATACAACGCATTGGAAAACAGTGTCCGGCAGCCAGTGAAGCTGCTGAGAGTACATGCTACAAGTAATAAAACAATAATTTTTCGAATCCGTGACATTTTCATTCCATCCTACGCTAAAAAATAAGTCGCCGTACAACCCAATCCAACAAAGTGAGTGCTAACCAACTTACTAAACCAACAAGTAACCAATTTTCATTTAAACTAACCAGCACCCACTTGCCTCGAATCGCGGTCAACAAAAACCACGGCACCGTAACGATACAGGCCAAGGCGAGTAAAAATCCGCCAAAATTAACCCGAGCGGAATTGGCAACTTCACCGTTCATTAAATACGACCAAGAAGTTGTCATTCCACAAGCAGGACAGGGAAAGCCGAGTTTTTCCGGAAAAAAACAAGGAGCTAAACCAAGTTGTTCATGTGTTCCCATACCTGTACCTGCAGGATCCGGTGGCAAGTTCGCAGCGACCGTGAGGACCGCTGCCATTGCTATCGCTGTAACTGCAAAGAATAGTCGGTGATACCAAGGATGCCTGCCCAATGTTCCCTACCATAGCCAGAGAGCTTAGAATTTCACTAACATCAACGACCACAAGATACTCAGAAACGAACATCCAAGGCAATAGCATTCATTGCCCTTAATCACAGTGCGGCATACATTTTTATTGGGGACCCCCCACAGCAAAGCGCATGATGGCCGAGATAACCGCGTCCTAACTATTTTTAGAGTTTGGGTGGACGACGTTTTGGTGGTGGCTTTTTAATCATCCGAGCAGCATCGTTTACTGCCGCAGCGTTATTGTTCCCATTGCCACCATTGCCCGGTCGAGGAGGCGTCAAGTCCGTAAACGAATCCTGCCACCGCCAGCCAATGGGGTTTGCCAGTTCCCGCTCAGCCAACAAAGCCCACGGCGTACCTGGATGCTCGCTCGCTACCCGTTTTAATAACTCAGTAGCTTTCTCCGCGGCTTTAGAATATTGACTACCAACACTGATTTCGTTCGCTGGAACCAAAGTCCAAGTATTGTTTTTATCCACACTCGGTTTTAAACCTCGCTTCGCCGCAGCAAGCATTGCATTGTATGTTTCGGTGCGCACCTTGGTGGCTAACACTCGCCCCAATGCTAAATCATAGGCTGCTTGCCAGCGCAATGAATTTTCGGTTTTACGATCCGAGAACCCAATTTGCAGAATTTGATAAATCCCATCAATTTGCGGTTCAAGTTGGGCTGCCATTTTCTGCGATTCAGATAATTCGTTGGCGAAAATAGCCTCGCTGCGTTTAACAAACTTCAAACGCGGATCTTTCATCGGCGTGCTCCATGACAATTGAGCCGCTTGGACTAGCGAACTACGCATTTTACTAGCTTGGATACGTCGACCATATTCTTGATACGACACATAATCGGGCCGATAATCTCGCATAATCGACGGGTCAAAAAAGTGCTCTAAGTGAGATGAAAAGCTAGCAACTTCGGGTTTACTGACCGCACGGTTTACATTTCGATTGGGATGCACCGCAAAATAAATACCACCCGTTTCATAACACAGCCGCGTGAGTGCCCAGGGGCCAAAACCAGAATCGATCGGATCCTTGTCCTCACGTTCTCCAGCAAAATGCAGTTTGATCCGTTCTGGCATTGCCGACTCAGGTCCTTGATTCACTCGGCCCCATTGAGGAGTTTGGTCATATGCGGGATCTGGATCAACCCATTTCACCATCGTCTCTTGACGCCCAAACGGGGCAGGGATGCCAATCACATAAATTGGGACTGCTAATTTCTGACACAACCGCACTGTCTTGTCAACATGCTGTTGATCCTCGCCAGCTTCGTCTGACACAACGACTACCATGACGTTGCGTTTGGGTTCTCCCGCTGCATCTACTGCGCGGTATTTACTGTGTCCATTGACCGCTTTGAAAACTGCTTCGAACGTGAGCTCCACGCCAGAATCATCTTGAGCAATTGCCCGAACGGCTGATTTGATTTCATCCAGATCATCCGACGGTTCTTTCATCATGGTCGACACGCCCTTGCCGAAGGCCATGACTTGAGTCAACAATGGTTTTGATGAATGCGTGGCGAATGCTTCGTTCTCTGCCGCTTCTAGGATACCTAGTTCCGTATAGATATTATCAAAGCGGTCATGAATCTGTTCACGTTGACGAATAAGACTACCTGATTGATCAAACAACCAAATAACCAATGTCCGGCGTTCTTCTAGAGATTGCAAAATCTCGTGCGTGATCCGATCCACAGCGCCACTGGCACCGGTTGTGCCTTCACCGACAGCACCTCTTACCGTTAAATGCTCGGAAAACTGCAAACCCGTTGCCTGCACCACTTGATTGTTCAACAATATCTCAGCAACTTCGACGTCTGATGGATCCGCTGGATTAGGAATTTCCGAGACATCGGATATGACAGCGGCTTGCGATAGTGCCATTTGAGTTCCAAGGTCACTATTGGCGCCCACTTCAGCCATCTGCTGTTCGCTAAAGTGTATTTGCTCGGGTGGTTCAGCTTCGGTCACTTCACTTATATCAACCGACGTCGTGGTTAGTATAATTTCGTCCTTGTCCGAAGCAATGATAAATGGCCACAATCCCAAACCAATTAGAATGACAACGTGAATCATGACACTAGTAAAGAAAGCCGAAGAATCGGAATCAAAAGGAGTTTCCTCTTCTCCGGTTTGTTTCTGCCACCACTGTGAAATCTTGGATTTTCTGACCATGCCTACACTCCTCCCGAAATGCCGTTCACTATGAACTATTGCCCATTCATGAAATCGGCGTTGTTTTCTGCCTACCCATCTATTATTTTCGCTAAACCAGAAAAAATCAACAGATGACTGACGTTTTATAGCATTTATCGCACTACCACTGCAACGAACGGTTGGCGATTTTGTACCCATTTTAATGATAACTGTCCCCTCAGGGGAACAGCAGGGCATTGCCTCGAGCAAAGCAGTTAACTAGTTTAATTTGACCCCTCGCAGTGATTGTCCTACTATTGAGTGTGAAACGCGTCGACCGTAACGACCTAGCGGAAATCCGCTAAACTAAGTAAGTTCTTTTCCATAAAGACAATTAGTATTGTAGCGGAAATTATCGTTTATCATTAAAAATGGAGTAGAGATTTCTCCACAACTATCGAACGTACACGGTTTTTAACGCATTAAGATTTTCAAGGGTTCAAGCCATGACAAAGTACTATTCTCCGATACACCTCTCAATTGCATTGTTCCTTGGAATATTGTGCACCTTGGTAAACGCACAAGACCAGAAGAAACCTGAGGGAACACTTCCGCCCATTGAGAATCTCACATTAGAGACAAAAGATGGTGTTTTGTTATCTGCTAAATACTTCCCCGGTACTAAAGGTAAAGATGCAGCCCCAATCATCATGCTGCACAGTATGATCAATACAGCATCTACCGGAGCTACCTATTATAAACTTGCTGGCGATATTCAGAAATTTATGGGGCACGCCGTGATCATTCCGGATTTACGTGGGCACGGCAAATCCACCAAGCGACGTAACCCGAGGGATCCCAACAGCAATATTACGATTGATCCTGACAAATTCACCAAAGTTCAATTTGCAGCGGTTGGAGCCGACATTGAAGCCTGCAAAAAGTTCTTGATGGAAAAAAACAACAAGGGAGAGCTCAATATAGAAAAACTTTGCGTAATCGGTTCCGACGTCTCGGCCATCGTGGCACTCAATTGGGCAGTTTATGATTGGAGCCAACCGGGCAACGTATTGATCAAAAACGGCCAAGACGTTAAAGCTCTAATTCTATTAACCCCCGTTGCTTCCTACAAAGGATTCACTGCTCAACAAGCACTCAACCATGTTGTGATTCAGCGAACATTGAGCATCATGATACTCGCCGGAAAGATAGACACCAAATATTACAGTGGTAGTAAACGTATTTACAATCAACTGGCGCGATTTCATCCAGAAAAATTTGAGGACGAAAAAGACAAACTCGAAAACCAAACCCTCTTTGAATATGGCCTCAACACGAAAACTCAAGGATCTGGAATGCTCTTAGTGTCCAATCTAAAACCGAATCCGCGCGACCTTATCGCCGGCTTTATTCGCTATCGTCTTGAAAAACAAGAAGGCTACATCTGGAAGAATCGTAGCATAACCGCTGAATAATCGATATGATTGCTGTAACCAATCGCCAACACTACTTATTTTCAGGCACAGCACGTAAGCCCCTAATCTTTTGTGAGCAGAGCTGTCGAATTTGATAGTGCTGGAAACCATTTGTCAAATCAATCCATTTCCGGACGCTATCGACAAAGGGCCGGATAAAATTCCAGCGTACTTTTTTATTTTACAAACGAAGTGTAGGTACAAAAGATGCTAAACCACAAACATTGGTTTGTGGGTCTGGGCATCCTGATCGCTGGAAGCTTGGCAGCAATGCCTTTTCAGCGGCACACCATGGACGGTGATTCGAACTCTCAGGAACTGTCCATACCTCCCAACCTAAACGCACTCACCATGAACTCGGTGACTGAACATCCGCTTCCGTTACCCGCAGGATTATTCGATTCTCCGGCGGCTGCTGCACTATATACTACCGGTGCAACAGATACCAAACTGCGCGAACAAACACAAATCGCGCCACCAGACGTTATCCTCATGCCACCGCCAATTCCACAAATGGCCGCTCACTTTCCTCGTTCAGACCTACCGTTGATCAATGCGTCAACTCAGCTAGCAAGTCTACCCAGTGCCAACGACGTCCCACGTATCATCACCCAGCATCGAATTCGCAATGGAGACACACTTGCTTCGATTGCTCAATACTACCTCGGTGCTGCCCATTTCGCTGATTGGATATATGTACAAAATCGCGAGCTAATTCGCAGCCCGTACCTGTTACCAATTGGCTCGGAAATAAACATCCCCGCCAAACCTAAGGCAGGACAGTTTGAGCGGTTTGACGTCTCATTTACGCCCGAGCAACAATCGCAGTCAGGCAACAACCAAAGAAAACCGATCCCACCCGCTCCCGCGGTGCCCCATGACGACCGCTACGAGCTACAACTGAATCCGAGTAAATAAGCCAATTAAGCGGCTATGCATGCTGCGTTGCAATTAGCCCTTCTTCCACGTTAAGCGGTGCAAAAACAGCAATGTCGGAGCAGCGATGAAGATCGAACTATACGTCCCGGCAACCACACCGATAACCAGCGCGAAGGCAAATCCATGAATGCCCGAACCACCGAATACATATAGGATAATCACCACAATCAATGTGGTCAAAGAAGTTAGTAACGTTCGATTTAAAGTTTGATTGATACTCTTGTTCAACATCAACTCAGTCAAATCATGGCTTTTGCCGCGAACTTCTCGAATCCGGTCAAAGACCACAATCGTGTCATTTAGTGAATATCCGATGATCGTCAAAAATGCGGCCACAACCGGCAAGCTGATTTTAAAGTCCTCGATCAACAAGAATCCTAAATAGTCGGCGACATAAGCACTCACTGCCATCGCAGCCAAGGTTACCAGTACATCGTGCAACAAAGCGACAACAGCCGCGATACCGTAGGTTAAATGTTGGAAACGCAACCAAATATAGGTAATAATCCCCGCAAAACTAAATAGCATCGCCGTCAAGGCGAGCATCTGCATATCGCCAGCAATTTGAGCACCGAATTTTTGCGTTTGGTGGAAGTACGTGACGCCGTCATTCTCCAGCAGTTTCGTTTTGATCTTATTCGCGTCCGTTTGAGCTATTCCCGTAAGTAATACATTCCAACGACTGTAGTCCTGCAATTGTTCTTCTTCGCCACTTGTTTTATTCCATTGGCTGTTCTCCCAGTATGACAGCTCAACGTTGACTGCAGTAACACCTTCGACTCCGGTACTACTTGCTGCTTTTTTAATCATTCCCAACAAAGTTTCGGCACTGAGTTGATATTCATTATCTGCGTCGGCAGTAGCCATATTGCTGACACCGGTTTCAACTTCAAAACTACTTTGAAGTTCCGACACCGTTGGTACCTCGGGGCTCTCTTCAGCTACAGCTTCATTTTCATCGACTGTCGTTGTTTCTTCTACCGCAGGTGTTTCTGCAGGCGTAGACGGGGCGACAGGTCCTGCCGCTGTGGCTTCGGCTTCCTCCTGATAAGCCACAAATTGATATCCGCGACTAGTCGTGACTGGAATTATGGACGATTGAGACGCGGATTGACCGTTAGTGATTTTAAAGCTCTGAGTTGGGAGTTGCCCTGCAAATGCTTTCTCAAGTACCTGCATCAACGTCTGCTGTTCATCGATACTCGCATCCACGCGCCAGCCTGTCGCTGAATCGCCGAGTTGGATGCTGGTAACCGTAAGCTGTAAATCCTCGATTCCATTATCAACAGCGGCTAATTTAATTTCAGCTTCTACATCATCGGCCGTTTGAACACTGTCATCTAGTGAGAAAATGGCGGATGTACCCCCGGCGAGATCAATAGCAAGCATGTCGTGACCTCGTTTCCAGGTCACACTAATTGCAGCCACAACAATGATTATCGAAGCGACCGCCATGATTTTTCGCATCCCGAGGAAGTTGACTTCACGAGACACGATACGGAAATTCCGAAATGCCCAGCTAGAGTTTTTCAAAAAGCCCAATCGCTCTGAAATCTCAAAGAAGCCACGCGACGCATAAATCGCCGTGAACATACTCATAATGATCCCAAGGATCAAAGTAATCGCGAAACCCCGGATCTGATCCGTACCGATTGCATACAACAACACAGCTGTAATCAACGTAGTTAAGTTTGCATCAATAATCGTAATTGTTGCGCGCGAGAATCCATTACGAATCGCTTGCCTAATCTTCGACCCATTGGCTAATTCTTCGCGTATTCGTTCAAATATCAGCACGTTTGCGTCAACGGACATCCCCACCGTTAAAACCAAACCGGCGATGCCGGGCAACGTAAAAGAGGCTCCAATCATCGCCATCAAAGCGACAATCAAAACAACATTGAATACCAATGCGAAAGCAGCAATTGTTCCCGGAACGCAACAATAATAGAGAACAATGAAAATCAATACGGCGGCGAACGAAATCATGATTGCGGTCTTTCCCGCGGCGATCGTAGCAGCACCTAAGGTGGCGCCCATTTTGTTCTCACTCTCGGGTTCCTTAGTTAAGGTACCCGGCAGCTTTCCAGCACGTAATATCCCAACTATAAAATCAACTTCCTCTCGGGAAAATTTACCTGTAATTTGACCGCTAACGGAAATCCGAGTATTGATAGTGGCGGCAGATAACAATTTATGGTCAAGCACGATTCCTAGCAAGTTACTAGTGTTATTCCCCGTGAAGGTTCCAAACTTACGGGAACCAGCGCTGTTCATCGCAAATGACACGCAAGGTGTGCCTGTTTGAGTGTCGATATCAGAACGAACACTAGCTAGGTCATCGCCGGTTGTACGTTCAGTTTCCGGAGGTGTAACCATCAATACTTCAATATTGGTAACGCCAACAGCTTGAACTTGCTGTGAAAACAAAGTATCCGATTCCACAAAAACAAACGCGGCATGAACTGCCGTTTCTTGCGGCGTGCTTCCAGAATTCTCTCCGTCCACGAAAATGCGCTTTTCATCTTCACCATCAGCATAAGTAACACGACGAATGAGCGAACCACCGGAAGCATTATATTCATAGTTGCCATCCGGATCTTTGGATACCGCCACCCAAGTTCCCAAAACATCAGAACGATCATCCGCATCCACAATAAGGTTGGTCTTCAATTCAACGGAAGATTCCGCTTGGGTATGCAGTTTTGGGTGTTTACTGGCGTTCGCCAAAATCAAAAACTCCAATGCACCAGTATTGGTAATAATATCTTTAAGTTGCTTAATTTCAAGGTCAGTGGCAGCGGGCACTACGATTTCGACGTGCGTATTGTTACCATAGGAGCGCAATACCAATTCCTTGGCACCACTAGGATTCAAGCGACGACCTAAAGCGCTTAGCAGGGCATCCATATCGCCATCGGTTAACGAAGATTGAGCAGGTCCATCAGCATCACTAACGGAATCAAAATCAATCGCGTAGATCAGATTGACGCCACCCGACAGGTCAACACCGCCCTTGATAAGTTTATTTCTGTAAGCTGAGTTACAATACAACACGCCAAAAATGACACTCGTTGCAACAATCGCCAAACGCCAAGCTTGTTCTGGTGCATTGATGCGACGGCCTTCAGTAATAGTTCGCGAAAGTAGATACAAACCACTGAACACAGCAATGATCAATCCGAGATATCGAAATGCCGGTTGAGCACTGAATTCTGCAAACAGGTTCGGTAATCCACCAAGCAACAAGCCAAACACAAAAGTGCCGAACATTGCACCCCAGTTTGGGTCACTAACCTTAGCCATACTTTTGACCTTAGCACTGAGCGCCTTGTGTTGCCCAATGTTGACTAACACAGCTCCGGCGAGAGCTAAAGCAAATACAATCACTGCGTTGGTTTCGTTGTTTTCTACAGCACCGTCTGCTAGGCCCAGCAGAGGAGTAAAAAAGGTCGCTAAAGTTGCCAAAAGATTCATTTCAATCAGTTCCGGTTCAATAGTTGTTTTTATGTTTATCGCTTACTTGTTTTAAAGCTTTTATTTTCTTCCTCGTCCGTCGCTTTGTCATCATCGCTACTTACAATTTGACCGATCGCTTCACGAACGATCCGTATGCGTGATTGTGTTGCTGAATCAGTTTCAATGGTGACATGGCTTATCGATTCATTGCCTTTATCGTCAGTCGTATTCTCGATATTAACGACCGTCCCACACAATCCACCAATGGTTGTGATTTCGCAATACATTGTGAGGGCATCCATTTTTTTTGATTGTTGCTGCCGTCGTTTGCGCGACCGACGAAACATCATAATGTAAAACACAGCTAACATGCCGAACATCATGATCATAAAGGGAGTGTTGTCTGCGGTCTCTGCTGGCGGAGTAACGCCATTTTCAACGGGCGCAACCGCTTCATCAGCGACCACTTCTCCGATTAGCAGCCAATGTAAATCAAAAGCGAGTATTTTTAACGTCGTTATCATTATCGTGCCTAATATTCACTAGCAGTGGCTAGCAAAACCTCGAAATAAATAAAAAATGAAGTTATTGAGTCTCAATACAAGCAAACCATAGCAACGTCATTGCCACGCCTTGGTGAAAATCAACAATCTCATACCAAATGTGCGCATTTGCACTATCCGATTATCTTAGATTCATTGGTAATTACCGGCAAGGGAGAGCAATCAATGCAGAGATGCGATTCCCTTCTTTTAGGGAGTTTTTTCTGCTTTTCGCATATTCTAGCGCGAAGTTCTCAGAGTTATCTCCACGCAGCCATCTTTTTCTGGTAAAAGGCCTCAAAATCACCCGCTTCAATGGCTGCGCGAGCATCTATCATCAGCCGTTGGTAATACGACAGATTGTGATGCGAAAGCAGAATCGGCCCCAACATCTCACCACTCTGAAACAAATGACGAATGTACCCTCGACTATGTCGACAGGCCAAACAAGGACAGTCCGGATCTATTGGAGATTTATCCGTACGGTGTTTGGCGTTACGCAGCTTAAGTGGTCCCTGATCGGTAAAGGCCAGTGAGTTGCGTCCGTTTCGTGTTGGCATCACACAGTCAAACATGTCAATGCCACGACGAATACCCTCGAGTAAATCCTGCGGACGCCCGACTCCCATCAGATAACGAGGACGCTCAACTGGAAGAGCAGGGCAAGTAACATCTAATATCCGGTACATCTCCGCCGGAGGCTCACCAACACTCAACCCGCCAACTGCGTACCCAAAGAAATCCAAATCGGCTAACTCTTCAGCACACCACACTCGCAACGTTTCGTCTAAACCTCCTTGTACAATCGCAAATTGAATTTGCTGTGCACTGCGCGCTGCGATTTGACAGCGTTGTGCCCAGCGTATAGAACGCTCACAGGCTGCCCTGATCACTGATTGTTCATTGGGTAACGCAACCAAGTGATCCAAGACCATCGCAATATCAGACCCTAATGTCTCTTGAATCTGAATCGATTTTTCCGGAGTTAGTTCCAGCGTGGAACCGTCAATGTGCGATTTAAAGATTGCGCCGTGCTCGGTCACCTGAGACATTTTTGCTAACGAGAAAAGTTGAAAGCCGCCGCTATCAGTAAGGATCGGACCATCCCATTGCATCATGGCATGCAGGCCACCTAGCTGCTCGACAATGTCTTCACCAGGTCGCAAAGACAAGTGATAGGTATTTGCCAACAGCATTTCAGCGCCGGTTGCTTGTACTTGATCAATCGCCAATCCTTTGACTGTTGCCTGCGTGCCCACGGGCATAAATGTTGGTAACTGCACGCTGCCATGGGGAGTGTTTAAGATACTGCGGCGCGCGGCACTCTTTGCATCTTGCGTCAGCACTTCAAAGCTAAAACCAACGGGACTAACGCTATCGGAACTTGTGGTTTCAGGTGAATTCATAAGTCATCTTGATAGCGGAAGTAGTTTCCACCAACGAAAAATCCAGAAGAACATCTAAGCTGCGGCGCAAAGAACAACCTCACCTACTTGGCGAGATCAGTCGCCACGTAGTTTCAAGCCGTGAATTTCAAGTTTTTCTCGCACTTCATTCAAGCTCGTGACGCCGAAGTTCTTGCATTCAAGCATTTCATCGCCCGTCTTACGAAGTAACTCACCAATGGTGTTCATACGCAAACGAACCATGCACTTGCGAGCACGCACTGACAAATTTAAATCTGAAATTGGACGGTCGTAAACGGCTGCTTCTTCTGGCGAGAGCTGACTGCGGTCGACAGTTGGTTCAGGACGTCCCTCGTGTGCCAACTGACCTAAGGACAAACCTTTAGAGATGAGCATATCTCGGATTTCAATCAGCGAGGTTTCACCGAAGTTCTTGCTACCAAGTAATTCCTGCTCGCTCGTTCGTGCTAAGTCACCAAGAGTTTCAACACCCATGTTGGCAAGGCAGTTGCGACTGCGAACCGAAAGTTCAAAATCAGTAACCGGTATATTCAATATTTGAGACATTCGATCTTGTGCTTTTTCAGCTTCAAGATCAAAGAACTGATCATCCGACGCTTCTGCATCCTTCAGGAACAATGACGCTTTGGGATGCGTGGGAAATACTTCCAATATCCGGCGGTAACATTGCTGAGCTCGATCATATTGTGCGTGATCTTCATACAGCAAGCCTAAGTTTAGTAATGAACCAACGTGGGACGGAAAAGACATAGAACTGCGACGGTAATAATCCATGGCGACTTCATCATTTCCTCGACGATCGTTTTCACGGGCCAAACCGAATAATGCGCCGGCGTGTGTGTCATCTGCCTTAACGGCTCGTTCAAACCATTCTACCACTAACTCAGAAGCGTCTCGGCTTGCTGCAACCGTTTCGCCATATTGATATGCGTAATCCGCTTCTTGCATAATGGCACCATCAAGCGACTCGAGGCCTTGTAATGCCCCGTCACAGTCGCCACTGTTTCGTAACGCTTCAACCTTGGCTAAGACACAAATGCCTCGGTCATAACCAAATCGTTCCGCCAAATCATAATTTACAACTGCCGCTGCGTTATCTTCCAACGCAAAGTGACTGCGACCAATGTAAAAATATGAAAGCGCGCCTTTGTCGGATTCTGCTAATGTTTCGATCGCACGGCTGAAACGACCAAGTAAATAATAACAGACACCCAGACGCACAGTGCTAGCGGGTGTTAAGTCTTCACCAATTTCAAGCTCAGCAACTGCGTCTCGCAAAACGGCATACTGTGAAAAATCTTCGGTTATGGCACCAGAAATCAATTTGATCTCATTTGGACCAAAGCTGGAATTGTCACAAACTAGGGACTTAATATCAAAATCCGTAATCATCGCCATGGAAGGAAACTCCTGTAAAATATCTTTATAATGCTAACGTGCAACAGCTCGCAACAGAGCCAGCGACGGGAATCGAACCCGTAACCCCCGCATTACGAATGCGGTGCTCTGCCAATTGAAGCTACGCTGGCAACATCCCATTTATGCAGGGGAAACCACCACTTTAGAATACCAGTTTAAACTCGTCAACGGTGTTAAAACGCACACAATAAAATAAACATATAAAGAATTATGCCTTTGGTGAGTTCCGCAGGACAAATTGATCTACCACACCAATTCGCCAACGAGTTTTTGCTCCGCGCAATTGAGCCGTTGGAGGGCACCTGTAGTGCTCGAACCATTGCCGCACATAAAAAGAACGAGGTTTGGGCACCGACTAACAACAATGTCAGTCAACTGGATGAGCCAGGGGCAACTAAAACTCAAACCAGCAAATTAAGCGCCCAAACCTCGCGTGTTTGAACAATCTCACGGCTAACCCGACCTAAAACAATCAAACCGAGTTAATGCAAGATCTCTTGTCAGCAACAAGCTAACGAGAGATATCTAAATGCACGTCCTGTGCCAAAAAAAACAACTTGCTATAAAAACTTCGAAATCGAACAATCATCAACGCCCGCAAACCGACCAATACCACTAAATCCGGTGTTTTTAGGTGCATTTATTCCTCGTAAACGATCCCTGCTGCTATTTTCTGTTGATCCCGTTACTACACCATGCACGCAAAACAGTCGCCTGCAAATGTGTGGTATAAACAGACATGTGTTCATATTCACCACACCCACTTTCATACACTTAGTTCCGTTAGGCTCTCCTTGGATTAGTAGCGGTAAAACCAATTTATTAACTTCAAATGATGACTCACACAGCACAATCAATTGACCCGGCAGCTCGATTCGTATTGATTTCGCTCAACCCCCAAGCAGGACACGGTCCTAGCGGTGAATTGGCTAAAAAGCTCGCTGCCATATTAGAGGATCGTGGTTTCCAAGCTGTCGTTGAAACCGACATCGATCAGATTCAGCTTATCGCCGAGCAAAAACAAGCTTGTGGCGAACTACGAACCGTTATCAGCGTCGGCGGCGACGGAACACTATCCCTGTTACTAAATACCCTAACCGAAGAAACTAACATCTGTATCTTTCCTCAAGGCACAGAAAATGTGCTTGCTAAATATCTCGGAATAAAAGCGGATCCCGAGTTCGTCGCTGATCTGATTGAGCAAGGGCAAGTTATTCCGATGGATGCGGGGCAAGTCACAAATGATGCGGGCGAGCAGTTTCTGTTTGCTTTGATGGTCGGATGTGGTTTTGATGGTGATATAGCCGAACGTTTAGCGAATCGTCGAAAAGGCCACATCACCAAATTTTCATATTTCATTCCAGTCCTGACCGCCATCTGGAAGTACCGGTATCCTAAAATGTTTGTGCAAGACCTTGCTAATAAACACAATTCATTTGACGCTCGTTTTCTATTCATCATGAACATCCGCCAATATGCACTAAAGCTGATGATTGCACCCCAAGCCGATCCCACCGACGGCCGACTTGACGCCTGTGGATTTATCAAACCAGGACTATTGCACGGGCTAAAATATTTCTGGCAACTCTGGTGGTCCACTCATCCGCGCAGCAAACAATACATAACGCGACAGGCAAAATCATTCAGAATTCATGCGGACACTCAAGATCGAGTTGTTGTCCAAATTGACGGTGACCCTTGCACATCGTTGCCCATCACTGTGACAACAATACCTAACCGCCTGCGACTGCTCGTTCCGCAAACATTTCTGGATGACCAAGAACCGTAAACAGTTGGCTTATTCTCGCAACAATTTTGATAACTGCTGGTCGCCGGTCTGTTGTTCTGACTCAGAATTTTGTAGTAATTCAGCAGCCGCTGCTTGCTGATCCAAAGCCACATAACAGCGAGCAAGATTATATAGTGCTAAATCTTGAAAGGCCGACCGAGTCAACGAGATGTCCTCCGTGACGCCGTGTGTCAGAGAATTTCCTGAGAGAATATCTTGGATATTAACCGTTGGCTGACCAACGGGAACATTCTTATTTGCCGCAGCGTTGACTGCTGGGGTAGCTTCTTTGCCCTCAGCATTTGCTGCACCTTCATTAGTATTTATTATCGTTCTACGTTCGAACCACTCGATTGCATCCTGATAATGTCCCTGTTCCATATGAATCATGGCAATACAAAAACTCGCGTAATCCTTGGCTCGCACAAATGTATGTTGTTTATTGACCAATATTTGACGCCACAATAAATTTGGTGTGCCACTAGGTTTCAGCAACCCGAGTGATTGCTGAACACCTTCGTTTTCAACCAACCCTTCAATCAACTTCGTCGGGATACGTGATGCCATCATCAACGTCTTGGCACCGTTTTCACCTTTGACTCCCAAATTCGCTTCATCATCATCAAAAATACCTCGTAATAATTTAAAACGACCTTCTAATAATTGGGGAACTTCGTGAAACAACGAGTGATCTCGCGTTGAATTAACAAATTCCAATGCGGACGCATCCTGAGCAACAAGTTTCGCATGCAACGCAGCTTCAAATAAATACCCTTCATAAATGGGTAGCCAAATTTTGGACCGATTGATTTGATGCTCTGTCCTCAACCGCAAAGAAATAATGCTCGGCGCCACGGTTAAAACCATTTGACGCTCACCAGTAAGATATTTTTCCAAAATCGCCATTCGATGCGACACGGCAACAACATCCGCTTCAATCAATCCCACCAATCCATCAAAAGTTTCTTGGGGTTGCTGTTGATGAGCAACTGGAAATAGTGTCCGTCCGAAATCAACATCCGCTTTGAGTTGATTAAGCGTCACGATTTCAGTCCGGGCTGCATTGAATACCGGCAGCCCTTTTTTAAAATCAAACAAGTAAAGTTCCTTGCCAATAATTGCTGCCGTCAACCATGGTTGATTAGTCTTGCCAAACTCAGCGGGCAATCCTAACAACACGACATCGATGCCTTGTTGCCGAGCGAGTAACACAAAAATCCGTGCACGCTGCCACCAATCACCAACACCAAGCGAAAGGACATCGCGGTTAGTGCGACTATAACCAGGTCCCGGCAAGCCAAGTTGGGAGACTGTCTTAACTGGTCCCTCTGTGTTGGCAGGAATCGTTGGATAGTCCAGCAAAGGTGCTAGCTGTATATTACGCACCGTCCAGTCAAACAACTTGAGTACCTTGGTCAATTCTTCACTAGCAACTTCATCAGCAAGGGCTGGTTTATAGGATTCCCACAACATCCGGTGCGGTAAATCATCCGCTACAACCCATTGGGCAATTGCATGCAACCAACTCGTTTCATGCAAATAATTAATGTCCAATGGGATGAATAGTTTACCACCAATCGCTTGTACTAACCCAGTGTTAGCGAGTGCAGTTGGGACCGTGTTAATTAACGAGGGAGTAACCCATTGCGGATCATCGTCATGCAACTTGGACCATAGATTAAAATTAAAGATACTAGTGGTAGTCGCTTGATTAAAATCAGAAACATCCAATTCATCAATCACCTGTAACGCTTGTTGCAAGTGATCAGAATTGGTTTCTCGGGGCCGAATTTCCGCGACGGTCACTTGAGTCCGATCACGGCAACCGGTGAGTATCACGAGGCTGGCAAATATCAAAAAAAGGGTTTTATTAACGGTCATCGAATTTCCATATCGAAAGTATTGGTGTCAGCACCTTTATAAAGTATCGACACAAGCACGAATCTTGGTGAGTCGTTGCAGCAGAGTTTTCATTTCATTTAGCGGGATCATGTTAGGGCCGTCGCTCGGTGATTGGGCTGGGTCCGGGTGTGTTTCAATAAACAGGCCATCCACTCCCATTGCTACGGCGGCACGGGCAAGTGGTTCAACCATTTCTCGCTGGCCACCCGTGGTTTCTCCTTGCCCTCCTGGTTGCTGTACACTGTGCGTCGCGTCAAAGATAACGGGCACTCCAAATTGTTGCATTTGTGGCAAACTTCGCATATCGTTGACTAATTGTCCATAACCAAAGAATGTACCACGTTCACACAACAACACGTCATTACAGCCACTTTGTGTCAGCTTGATGATCACGTTTGACATATCGCTAGGTGATAAAAACTGTCCTTTTTTGACGTTTACTGGTAATCCGGTTTGCGCAGCGGCAATCAGCAGATCGGTTTGTCGAGCGAGAAAAGCAGGGATCTGCAATATTGCACAAACATCGGCTACTGCGGCTGCTTGACCTGCTTCGTGAATATCCGTTGTGACAGGCAAGCCGGTTTCTTGAGAAATTCGCTCTAAAATATCCAAGCCGGCATCTAAACCAGGGCCGCGAAACGAATGAATGCTTGTGCGATTCGCTTTGTCAAAAGATGCCTTAAACACTAACTGCACCGGCAGGTCGGCCATGATATTTTGCAACGTATCGGCGATCCGTCGAGTAGCATCCGCCGTTTCCATTACACAGGGACCCGCAATTAGCAGTAACGACTGATCCGTACCACATTGCAAATCAGCGATCGCAACTGGGTTGTTCGTGAGATTTTCCATGAGACCTTTTAGGCAGACAACATTTGTTTCGACTCGAGCAGATTATGCCAACACCTATCAAATAACTCCAGTGCTATCCACAAAATAACTATCCATGGGCTGTTAGTTTTTGCAGTTCTTGCCAATTTACACGAAGGTAACAATTGCCAGCCAATCCCGCATCCTAAATCCCCAATTGTTCTTTGCACAATCGTTGAATGTCGTTAATCAGTGGTTTAGTTTGTCCGTCGCCGGCATAAAGTCCCGCGCGTCGATCAGGTGTATCACTTAGTTGATTCCAGAGAATTGCTTGAGTCGCTGTTTGACTGGCAAGTACCATCAATAAATTAGCGACTTCATTCGAGCCTAAGTCGGCACCGAGGCCATCGACAGTATCATCCAAATCACCTCGATCACTCAGATCATGTTCAACTCCGCCCGGCAATATCGGTTTATTCTCCGTCGAAACACTTAAGACCAATGGAAGTTGCAATTGAGACCAACGATTCATCAAGGTATTGATTGCTAAACAGTCATGCAACCCGCATTCATGTGGTCCGTCGCCAAAATTCAATTCCAAACCAATGCCATTTAATCCGATATCGCCTCGTACTAGAGCTTCCGCAAATTGCAGTGGTGACAGATCGGTTCGACGATCCGCGGCATATCCACCCCATGGCATGTCAAAACTCATCACAATTGGTGTTTTATTATCAATGCGTCGAATGGTCTCTACAACATCCACAGCAATGCGTACGACTTGTTCTTCAGAAAACCTCAAACCCGTCGTCGAATTTAGTCCGGCCGCACAATGCCACACATGAACCCGACCTTTATAGCGTTGAGTAATCTCACTCACGTAATTCACAAGATAGTTTTGAAATGCCGTGAAATCATTTTCCCATAGATACATCCATTCTGGAATCGATTCGTCCGTCAAACGCACCAGTGGTCCCGCGATGATTTTTTTATCGTGTTGCAAAGCCCAATGCAGTGGGCTATCGATTTCATCAAAATTGAATTTATCCGTGTCCGGTGACAGCGTGCGCCAATTAAACGGAATCGTTACCGTATTGAAGGTTTCATCAATTTGTTGCTGTGACTGTTCGGATTCTGGCACAGTCGACATCTCAATGCCTATCAAAGGTTTTATCCCGCCCGCTTGATAACGAACTTCAACAGCATGCCCCGCATCCTCCAATAACACAAGTTCAATCAACTCCAGTGCAGTTTCTATAGAATCCGCAGCATGGCCTTGACTACTTTCGCGATCGTCGGTCGGCAATACAGCGTTCATGAAAGACTGCTGCGATTGATCCAACAGAGATTGGTAAGCAACAGATAGCTCGAAATGCTGATCGCGGTTAGCCAAATAATTCCTCAAGCGATTTAGTGTTCCGCGCGCCAACTCGACTTCGAGATGATATGCCGTTTCTTGTTCCCTCAAATTGCTTGTCGAAAGAATGACCTCAACACCGTCCACTCGTAACCATGGGGCGAATAATTTTCCTGATTCGTGAGTGGAACGATCGATGATCAGCATCTTTTCAGAAATACGCAATTCGCGTTCCCAAGCAATGCCTTCCATGCCCACCATATAGCAACGCCGCAAACGCTGTTGCTCGACGTCGGTCACATAAGATGTATGAAAGCGAATCTGGCCCATTTGACCAATACCACGTTTGAGGAAAAACATTCCTCTCTCACGCCATTGAACTCCCAGCAATCGTCGTTAGCGTTAACAATTACCTAGGTGATCTTTAATCATGGCGCAAAGAGGACTAAAAGTGGTGATTTTACCATTGAAAAGGCAAACCCGCAATTCATACAAACGCACTCGAGGTGCAAAGCAGTAACCAAAAAAGTCTCTGCTGCGCGATTTTAACTATTGCGTAGGTAAGTGATACAACCAGAAGTTGCGAAATCTTACAGGATCTCTGTGATTCTGCAACAATATCGGCATGGCTTGTGGACCTTCCGGTTTTCCCGCTCCAGTTTTAGATGTCAATTCATAGTTACTGTGAATCGCAACGCCGTTGTGGTAAATCGTAATTCGAGCGTTTTCCGTTTTTTCACCCACATCTGAAAATCGAGCAGCTCGAAAGTAAATATCATAGGTTTGCCAAACTAATGGGGGCAATGCCATGTTCACCTGAGGAGGGCGCTGACGGTAAATACCGCCACATTCATTGTGAACTCCCGCTAAGCCAAACGAATCCAGCACTTGAACTTCGTACCGCTGTTGAATATAAACTCCCGAATTACCTCTAGCTTGCCCAAGCGAATTTGGCATAAACGGAGTGCGGAATTCCAAATGCAAACGAAAATCAGTGACGACTGGTCGCGTCAACACACCTTCCATCAACAAGCCTTCGTCCGTAATACGGGCATCAAGCAATTGCTCGGTCGCTTCTCCAGCAAACAAAACAACGGCCTCTTTCGGAGCCGGCATTCCCATGGTCACGCTCTGTCGAACAACGCGTTTGAGTCGCCCCCATGATTTACTGTGGGAGTGTGTCGGCGTAACACTTGCAACCCCCGCCTCGATCAAAACCGTGAATACATCATCACTAAGTGTCAATTGTTCCCCAGACCGATCCCCGCTTAGCTCAAACTGCGTTTCTCCGTCCCAGCCAGCTCCAGCCAATCCGCCAGCTAGCAGATTCCCGCGAAACTTGCCGTTGCCTAAAGCAATAACTTGCAAACCAGCCTTTGATTTAACCGGCCTCCCCCCAAATCGCACGACGCCCTGATATTCGCCCTGAAACGAATAATCCGCGCCGGCCTGTTCAATGTCCGTAAAAGCAACTCGCTCTTGACCCCCAGCAATGGCAGCCAACAGATAAACAACTAGGGAACAAGTAACAGGAATAGCACGCATCGTTTTCTCGCTTGAATTACATGTGAGGTATTAAACCGTTCAGCTTAATTACCAAGCGAGCCACAGGCAACAATTAAAACTCACTACTTGCACAATTGTAGTTCGAGTTTACTGCGCCATCGCCGCAGGAAGATGGTGGACTATTTCCAAGGAAATTCGCGCCCTGAAATAACTTCGTATGCCTCGATATATTTTGCCCGGGTGTTCATAACGATATCATCTGGCAAAGATGGCGGAGGACTGTTTTTATCCCAATCCGTTGTTTCCAGCCAATCACGAACAAATTGCTTATCAAAGGACCGCGGAGATTCGCCGACACGATAGGTTTCAGCCGGCCAGAACCGTGAACTATCGGGGGTCAACACTTCGTCGATCAGAATCAATTCTCCTTCAAACCAGCCCCATTCAAATTTTGTGTCCGCAATAATAACGCCTCGCTCACGGGCATACTCAGCGCCTTGCTGATAAATCGCCATGCTGCGATCACACAATTCCGTGGCGGTATCCTCTCCTACAATATCAACCATCGTCTCGAAAGAGATATTGATGTCGTGGCCCGATTCTTCTTTTGTAGCCGGAGTAAAAATAGGAGTTTCTAACTGAGATGCTTGCTGCAAGCCCGGTGGTAATTCAATTCCACATACTGTGCCGGACTCTTGATATTCCTTCCAACCCGAGCCAACTAAATAACCGCGAACAACACATTCAATCGGTACGACGTCACATTTTTTGACGACCATACTGCGACCTGTTAAAGATTCAACATCCGTATCGTCCGGTAAGCCGATGGTCGTTAAATCCATCGTTAACAGATGATTCGCAATGCCAAGCTTCTCAAACCAGAATTCACTAATCGTTGTCAACACGCGACCTTTGTCCGGAATCCCCGATGGTAATACCCAGTCGAAAGCACTAATGCGATCTGTACTAATCATTAGCAAAGAATCGCCAAGATCATACATATCGCGGACTTTTCCGCGGCGTGGTGTCATTCCAGTGATATTAGTTTCCAAAACAGGGTCGCTCATCAAGTTGGTTCCTTTTCGGTTTCGTAGTTTCTAGTGATCTTTAGGTTCTATGATTGCCTGCCTTGCGGGGCAAGTATACCAAAGCACGATTCAATTCAACAGTAGGCACAACACGTGCCATCAGTCGCGGTCAAAGATAACCAAACACATATCGTCATCCGGTTGTTCGCCCTGCATGAAAGTCGTTATCGATTCGAGAATTCGCGTGCCCCGTTGTTCGGCTGGCTCGTGATGCGCTCGCACCAATTCCTCAATCGCCTCCATCGTAAACAACGCCCCGTCTGGATTCGCCGCTTCATTTAATCCATCCGTATACATGGTTATTGAATCACCTGCCTGCAGTGTAAATGTAAAACTTTCATACTCAACGTCTTCCATTATTCCGATTGGGATATTGGCGAGATCCTCTCCCACCAATTCAATCGTCCCGTCTGCACGACGATGAATTGGCGCCATATGACCAGCGTTAACGACCGTTACTTCGTCCGTTTCCGGATTCAGAACGGCCAACAAGAATGTCACAAAGCGATCAAGCCCTAAACGACTTAAATTGTTATTAAGTTCGTTTATGGCCGCGGATGGATTCGGCTCAGTCGCTAAACAAAACCTAGTTTCCGCGGCGACTTTGGACATCAACAGAGCAGCTGCGACACCATGGCCCACCACATCAGCCACAATCACTGCTAACGTTCCATTTTTAAGTTCCAAGTAGTCGTAATAGTCACCACCGATGTGATTTGCAGCGCGATAATAATCAAAGAACGTATAATGTTCAATTTCCGGACCGGAACTCGGCAAGAATCCAAGCTGAACCTGTTGCGCAAGTTCGAGGTCTTTTCTAATGGCTTGCTGTGCTAGGGCATCGTCGTGTAATCGCGCGTTATCCAAAGCAATTCCAGCTTGCGTTGCCACGCTTACGAGCACTTCTAGATCGCCATCGTTGAACTGTTTATTGCGTTCTAAAGTATCCACTTGCAGAACACCTAATACTTCACCACCAATACCAAACAACGGCACGCACATCATCGACCGGATTTTAAAATCCGCAATACTTTGACTCGCATCAAACTGTTGATCCGAAGCTGCATCGGCTGATAAAATTGCTTCCTTAAGCTCAATCACTCGGTTAACAATCGTGCGACTTATTCTGATCGTCTCTTCGGCATCCTCTCGGCGCGCCTTGGACCAACGAGGCACCAAAATCCCAGATTCGTCTAATAGACCAATAAACGCTCGATCCGCCTGCATGAATACTTTAAATAACGCATCGAGAACACTTGGTAAAACATCACCCAAACTCAATGCTTTTCCCAAAGCCTGCGTTATTTCAAGTAACGCTGCCAGCTTCACTTCGGGACTGGCTGTGAGTTGAATCGATCCGTGGCCAGAACCAACCTCCATTTTGGACATTATCGTCGACGTGCTCGTTTCTGCCCCATCGAAAAGAACGCTTATTTGAGATCCATCGAGACTGTCAGACAATCCCGTGGAAAATTCTTGATAGAAATTAAAGATGACGTCACAGATACTCAAGCGGTCGCCGTTGCGTAATTGATGGTGGCCTTCGCCTAACATAACATCGTTGAGATAAGTCTTGTTACGGCTTTTTAAATCTTCAATGAAAAATTTATCGTCATTATTGTGGACCTTGGCGTGTTGCCGACTCACGGCGAAATCTTCCACGTGAATAGAACATTCCGGAGACCGACCTAATACAGATTCCTCTTCTTCCAACTCAAATCGTTGTCCCGCGAGCGAACCGTTCTGCGCCTTCAAATATGCCATTGAATCTCTCTAATATCCTTTCGACTTATATTTTTCATTATATGACATCTACCACGATTGCATACTACGTAAACGATGTAAAACTTAAGCACCGAATCAAAAGCATATCCACTCGACTTCCTCTTGACCAACTGGTGAGCGCAGATAGACTGAGATGCACAAATAGCCCGTGGTGTAATTGGTAGCACAACAGATTCTGGTTCTGTTTGTCGGGGTTCAAGTCCCTGCGGGCTAGCTTATATTCGAACGCAGATCAAAACCCCTGAGATCCCACCCACTTAGTCTCACTAAGAAGGATCCCAGCGGTTTTTTCCTTGCACAGCAACACAATATTCTGCCGATACCCTCTGTGTGCCTCACATCACCAACTCCCAACGAATCTAGCACTCACACTAACCACCGAAGAAAGACAGTAACTATGGAAATGGATAAACTCGTATCCCTTTGCAAACGACGCGGATTTTTGTTTCAGTCAAGCGAAATTTATGGTGGGATTCAAGGATTCTGGGATTACGGTCCGTTGGGAGTTGAACTAAAACGCAACATCAAGAACGCTTGGTGGCACGATATGGTTAGTGGGCACGATGAACTCACTCAACTCCCAGGAGCACCATCTACCTATGAAATGACCGGTCTTGATTGCACAATCATCATGCACCCACAAGTCTGGAAAGTCTCTGGTCACTATGATCTGTTTCACGATTTCATGGTCGATTGCCGAACAACAAAAAGACGCTACCGCTATGATCAAGTCCGCGGGCGATGGGCAAATGCCAAAGGTCAGCGCATCTTTGTTGCCACCATCGTCGAAGCGGCAGAAGAGCACGAAGATACGCAGCGACGGGCCATGAAGTTTTTCAAACTCCGCGCCAAAAATGCAACGCAACTGGAATTTGAAGATGCCTTTCTATCGCTGACCGAAATTGAGAATATGCAGGATGTACTCGGCCCCGATGCGAAAGAACTTGGCACACTAACCGCGCCTCGCGAATTCAACTTAATGTTCAAAACCATCATCGGCGCACTTGCCGGTGAAGAGGGAACCGCTTTTCTGCGCCCTGAGACAGCCCAGGGGATATTCGTAAACTTCAAAAACGTATTGGACAGTACTCGCGTAAAGCTACCGTTTGGAATCGCACAGACGGGCAAGAGTTTTCGCAATGAAATCACTCCACGAAATTTCACCTTCCGATCGCGAGAATTCGAACAGATGGAAATCGAGTTTTTCTGTCACCCTGACGATTCATCTAAATGGTATCAATACTGGCGCGATCGCCGCATGAACTGGTACACCGCATTAGGCTTGGCTGCAGAGCGATTGATCCTCCGCGAACACGCTGAGGACGAACTGAGTCATTACTCAACGGGCACAGCCGATATCGAATATGCTTTTCCATTTTTGCCTGCCGGAGAATACGGTGAGCTTGAAGGAATTTCCCATCGAGGTGATTTCGATTTACGCAGTCATATGGAAGGCAAGCTTGACCCTAATTCAAATCCACTTGAATTAGAACTCAATGAACACGGAAAACCCAAACACCGTGGCAGTGGCAAGGATCTTTCGTACCGCGATGATCTGACTGGCGAAAAGTATATCCCGCACGTGATTGAACCCTCAGCTGGTGCAGACCGTGCAACGTTGGCTTTTCTGTGTGAAGCGTATACCGAAGATGAACAACCCGACGAAAAAGGAAACATGCAAAAACGGATCGTAATGAAGTTGCATCCTCGAATTGCTCCAATCAAAGCGGCCATTTTCCCGCTTGTTAAAAAAGATGGCATGCCCGAGTTAGCGAAAAAGATCTATGCTGATCTGAAACAACATTTTAACGTTTTCTATGATGAAAAAGGTGCGGTCGGCCGCCGCTACCGACGTCAAGACGAAGCCGGGACGCCGTATTGCATCACCGTGGACGGTCAAAGTGTCGCAGATAATACCGTCACGATCCGCGACCGCGATACACTTGAACAAATCCGCGTGCGGGTTGAGGAGGTCCTCGCAGAAATCCGCAAACGCATCGGGTAGTTTTTCCGACAATCACTTTCGTGGTAATTCGTAGTAGCCGTTTGCTCCACCTCCTGCGGCAACGCCAGCTTGGCTCTACGCTAGCGTTCGCTGGTTCGACAACACGCACCCTATCAATCGTCGAGTAACGTGTGGTCTTCACGCAAGAACCGAACTAGCAATTCAATTTCTCGAGGTGTTAACAATTTGGTCGCTTCGCTGTGGAACGACGGCATGCGGTCATTTTCGGAACCGCCGTCGTAGAACCCAGTTTGTGCCGGATCTGAGATCATTTTTGTGAGCCAGTCGACAGATGCGTAACCGTTGAGATCAATAACATATCCATCTTCATTGTCGCCGTAATTGTGACACCCAATGCAACCAAGCGTGTCATCGTTCAAATGCCCAATACCCGCGTCAATCTTTTCTTGGTTCGCTGCGTAATCTAAGTACGGCAATTTAGCTTCCGCCGAGAGTGCCCACGCGACTTGCTCTATTTGAGTAGCTAATGCTTGACGATCCGCCTCAGTCTCAGCTGCTGCCCACAGCGTTTCATGGACGTGCTCGGCCATTTCACCCGCAACATGCAAAGTCTTACCAAAATAACGCTCGCCACGAATCCCCGTTACCGAATCGTTGCTTAACAAACCTCGGATCCATTTCACGGAACCGAAATACGCCAAGTCAGGTGCTCCATAATTACCCGGTGAGTCACTTGTCGCGGCCGGACTGGCAGGTCCTGCAATAGCGAATTCTTCATGACTGTACGCATGGCAACTAGCACATTGACGCCTAAACAATCGCAGTCCCATCGTTAATGGATCTCGCTGTTGCAACGCCGTGGGACCTTCCAATGGGATCCCATAATCCTTGACTAACTGTTGAATCAATTCAAACTCTTTTTCAGAACGCCCCACCTCTTCGTGAAAACGCTTTGATTTTTTGTACGGCGCGGACTGCGTATCGTCTGGATGATTCAAATAATAATTATCTTCCTGTTTCGCCTCCCACGTCAGATAGACTGCGGCAGAAACAATCACCACAATAACCGTTACATTTAAATGGTGGCCGAACTTCTTACGTGCAATGAGCGGCATCGCAAACATAAATCCAACTAACACCGCTGGCAGAACAATTGCACCCACCAACTCAGTATTGAAGCCTAGACTCCCATCAAAATACTTAAGCATCTGAAACAGGAACAGAAAATACCACTCGGGACGTGCAGCACCAAACGCCTCCGTTGGTTCTGCCGGTGGACCTAATTCCACCGGTTCAGCAATCGCAGCGAATACAACCACGGCGAAGAGCAACGCACAAGCAATTCCATCTTTCAGGACCTGCATGGGCCAAAACAACTGATCCGGTCGATGAGGCGAGGAATGAGCCGTAATTCCATGCTTCCGGAACATCGCTAGGTGTAAAACGAGAAAGCCAATCAACAATCCTGGCAACACTCCGGCATGTAAGGCAAAAAACCGAGTTAGCGTAAAATGACCATAATCGGTGCCACCTACAATTAGCTTTTGAGTCAGTCCGCCAATCACTGGCGGTAAGGCCGCAAGTTCCGTAGCAACCTTTGTCGCCCAATACCCTTTTTGATCCCACGGAAGTAAATATCCGGTTAACCCTAGAGCCAACGTGATCAGCATCAACACTAAACCCAACCACCAATTGAATTCTCTCGGTTTAGTGTACGCTTTTTCAATGACGACTTGCAGCAAGTGAATCGGTAATAAACAAACCATCGCTTGGGCCATCACATGATGGACGCCCCGCAACAGATTTCCACCTTCCATTTCGAAAGTGATATAATACACACTAGCCCACGCATTCTGACTGCCGGGACTGTAGTGCATCCACAAAAACAAACCGGTGATCATTTGTGTCATGAAAGCAAACACAAGCATGCTACCAGACACATAACGCCACTTAGCACCGCCCGGAATATTTTCGTACAACGCTTCTTCCAACGATGCTTGTGCACCAGTGCGAGAATCAAACCAGTTGTATAGTTTTCTGAACATGTTATTGCTTTAGCTCTTTTTTTCGTGCTGTGTGTTTAGATCTGTTAATCAACGCTGTTACTTGGCAACCTGATCGTGCCGTCCGGTGAAGTAGTCTTCGTATTTAACAAACACATTCGTCCCTTGAACATCCACTTCTAAGGCATCCAGCCCGCGCGGACTCGGATTTGAAGAACCGCTAAATTCCAACTTGGAACCATCAACTTTGAAAGAACTGTTATGACAAGGGCACAGGTAGGCCTGGCTTTCAAGCTCATAAGAAACGGCACAACCTGCATGCGGGCAAGTTGTGTGGAAACATTCAATTTGTTCCCCTTGCATGCGCATATACACGGCACCAATGGGCTGGTCTTTCATAAAGTTCCAGGCGTCTATTTTGTCCGCTACTATTGTAAAACGGCGTGGGACGTGACTGTCAAGTTCACCAATCTGTGCGACGAAATAGTAACCCTCTTTCGCTCCCGTGGCGCCTGCACTACCGGCAGCTTTCTGAGGTGTCGTTTTCTTTCGCAACGGATCCATCACAGTTGCATACAATCCGATTGCCAGCGGTCCAACGCCTAGCAACCCTCCAAGGGCGGCGGCCGTAATCGCTGCCGCTGAACTCAAAAACCCCCGTCGTTCGTTCGTCGTTTGTGGTGGACTAGTTTCCGTGTCACGCGATTTTGGTTTTACTTCATTCATATCTAATAATATTATCTCCGTCGCGTTGGTGGAGTTGCGCTGGTGGGCAGTGTGCAGTAGGCTCGCATCGCCAAAACATAGGTGCGTTAACGTGCACTAGCAAACTTGAAGGGGGTGGGGTGGTTCATTGGCAAGGTGGTAAAACTGGTGGGTTAGGGAAAATTGAATTCTTGCCAACGTGCCATACATTAGTTTTTACAAACGTGAGGTGACCGCGTCAAGGAGACGCTGTTGGCACTCAGCAAAAGAACCTTCGATCTCCGCACCCGCGGCCGCTTTATGGCCGCCTCCGCCAAACTCTCGCGCAACCTCACTAGCGTCCATTGCGCAACGACTGCGAAAACTGACTTTATAGACACTCGGTGTCTGTTCCACCAAGATTAACGCAGCTTGTGTCCCATGAATGGTCAAACACAAATTAACTAAATCTTCTGTGTCTGAGGGCAGGGCCTCGGTTTCTTGAAAATCTTCACAACGAATAAACGTGTGCGCCAACCGTCCTTCAGATTGTACCTCAATGCGTTCCAGAACACGGCCCCGCAGCCGAATTCGGCCAACCGTTTCGCGTTCGTATAAATCTCCATAAATATCCGCTGGCTGCGCCCCTGCTGCGATTAGCCGCGAAGCAATGTGATAAGTGTTGGCATTAGCTGACCCAAATCGAAACCACCCCGTGTCCGTCGAAATTGCTGTGAACAATGGTTGAGCAATTTTCGCTGTCAGTTCAACACCCAATGCATCTGCGGCATCCACCACTAAACGGCCGGCAGCTTCCGCCGTTGAGTCCTTGAAAAATTCGGCGCCTAGGTCATCTTCACCCTGATGGTGATCTAACACCATCTTATAACAATCCAGTTGTTTTAAAGCGGCGCCCATGTCACCTAACTGCGCCCAAGCACTGGTGTCGAGCACCATTAGTGCATCACGATCACGGAGATCCTCGATTTGAATATCTTCTCCAATGACGCGGATGCAATTTTCCGGATCAATAAAAGCTAGATTCGGTGGGGTGGCGTGACCATTAGCGACAATCACATCTTTACCTAATTCCAACAACACCGCTCGCATGCCCAATTCACTACCTAACGCATCACAATCAGGTCGAATGTGACTCGTCAATACAAACTTGTCGTGCTTGTTGATGACCTCGGTAAAAGCTTGCCAGTCGACAGCCATTGGATTGTTCCTGATAATATTGATTCGGATTCGATTTCTGCCGCAATAAACTATTATGTGCAGCAAGTAACGGTTTCTAAGTAGACATCAAAAGTAGCAATGACGAAAGTCGTTACGACCTATTGCTCGTCATTGGTGGTCCCTGCTAGCCACGGTAACGACAAATTTCGCACGGCTACAATATCTTGTTGTACTTGAGCAAACAATGCATCCTTGTTGTCAAATGCCTCAACGCCACGTAAACGACTAAGTATGTCCACGCTCAACACGTGCCCATAGATCATTTCTTTGAAGTCAAGTAAATGAACTTCAAATTTGTGTTCGGCCTCGGCAAATGTTGGGTTTCCACCAACATTAACAGCTGCGGCATAGGGTCTGCCTTGCCACCAAGCAACTGCCGCATAGACGCCAGCTGCCGGCACCAACGTATCAATACCATCTAAATTTGCTGTCGGAAAACCCATTGCTGCTCCTCGATTCATCCCGTGCGTAACCATCCCGCGGACGCGGTACGGCCGAGTAAGCATCTTAGCAGCCATGTCAACATCACCGGTGGAAATGGCCGCGCGAATGCGGCTACTCGAAACAAATTGATCCCCCTCAAGCAAAGGTGGCACTATCTGTAGTTGCACATCGTGCGCATCACATAACGACTGCAATATTTCAATGGAACCACCTCGATCTCGTCCAAATGCAAAATTAGGGCCTTCCACCAACGCTTTCGCGCCCAATCGCTGTATCACAATCTGCTCGAAAAACTGCTCTGCCGACAAGCTAAGCAACTTTTTGTCCGTGGGATAAACCACCATTGCGTCAACACCAAGGTCACTCAGCAACTCAGCTTTTCGAGAAGTCCAAGTCAACGGGGGTGGAGCCAATTCTGGACGCAAAATCCTGACTGGATGTGGGTCAAACGTCAATACAATCGCCGGACCACAGACTTCTCGGGCTCGTAAAGTTAATTGCTCTAGTAATTTCGCGTGCCCTTGATGTACGCCATCAAAATTCCCAATCGTAACAGCACCACCTTGCAGCGCAAGTTGCATCTCAGCTAAGTCTCGTATTATTTCCATAGTTGCAACTCAAATCCAAATCATCTTTTACTGTTGGAAGGCGACGCTTAAACAATCAATGATATCTAATGCGGTCATCGACACCATGCCGAGATCCGCTGCAGCTAAATCGCCAGCATGACCATGCACTTGTACTCCCAATCGAACAGCATCACATACATTCATGCCTTGGCCGATCAAAGCGGCGATCACACCGGTCAACACATCTCCACTACCCGCGGTCGCCATTCCCGCATTCCCCGTTTTATTATGCCACTTCATTGAGCCATCCGTAACGAATGTGGCATTGCCCTTCAACGCAATGACCGATTGAAATTTCCCCGCTAAATCAACTGCAGCCCGCTCTAAATCATCGCGCGTGGGCACTCCAATTCGATCTACTCCAGGATGATTGTTTTGTAACAACCGCACAAACTCACCTGCATGCGGAGTCAACACCCGCGGCCCACTTGGATCTGGTATCCCGCCAGCATCACCAGCTAATAAATTCAATGCATCTGCATCGACAACCAACGGACCACGAACTTTTTCATACAGATCAGTAACAAGATTCGCTAGCTCAGTGCTTTTCCCTAATCCTGGCCCAACGACGATGGCATCATATCGCTCCAAAGGTCCGACAAGCTGCGTTAAAGAATCGAGGTCCTCTTCGATCGTGCCGTTGGCCGAACAGCAAAGTGGAATCGTCATTACGCACGGATCAAATCCTGCGACAATACCATGCACAACCGCGGCAGTCGCTACGGTAACGAGCCCCGCACCGCTTCGTAGCGACGCCATTGCTGAAAGCGCGATGGCACCCGGCATCGCACAACTCCCACCAATCAACAACAACTTACCATAATCCCCTTTGTGACTATCTGCACTGCGCAGCGGTAAACCAGTGAATTCAGCGGGGGGTTCCGATTCAACCATCGTGGCCTCCTTGCCTCAACCTTTTCAGCATCAGCCCGGCCACGTACGCTGCTTTGAAACCAGCGTCAACATTGACCACCACGACGTTCGACGCACAACTATTAAGCATCCCCAACAGTGCGGTGAATCCACCTAACGCCGTGCCATAACCAACACTCGTCGGCACAGCGATAATCGGACTATCGACATGGCCACCTATCACACTAGGCAAAGCTCCTTCCATACCCGCCACAACAATTAAGACGTCCGCCGCACGCAATTGTGCGCGATGATCTAACAGACGCTGTGGACCAGCAACTCCAATATCATGAATAACCTGTGGCTCGGCTCCCATCCACAACAACGTCTCACGTGCTTCTTCAGCAACCGGCAAGTCACTTGTTCCCGCTGTCACAATCGTGATAATCCCGTTTAGTTTTTGCTCGGGCACAGCAATACTTCGCAGAGTGCGCGACTTGGCATTGAAAATCATGTGCGGCAAACACTCCACAACATGTTGTCCCTTCGCATCACTGACTCGAGTCACTAGCGACAATTGCCCCACCGCATATTGTGTTCGCAAGATATCAACGATTGTGCCAGCATCTTTGCTCTCACCATAAATCACTTCGGGAAAACCGCAACGCTGTTCGCGGTCGAGGTCCATCGTCACCTCGACCCCAGTCAAGTCTGGCGTAACCTGAGCCTGCATACGAGCGGCGATCGTAGACTGCGCGTCAGTCAAACTCAACTGCCCGGATGCAACTTGATGTAATAAATCAAGGATTTGATTTTGATCCATCTGCCAAATTCCATTTGTAATCTAAACCGTACTTTCAACGTCTCTATATTGGTACGCAATGCCACACCAATCGTCAACATCTACTAGACCTTACCCATCGCAAATGCCGAAACCTATAGTACCGCCAGTGTGAACAATTTAAACAACATTTCGTTTCGTAAACACAACGTCTACTATTACAGATTACGCCACCAAGACAACTTTATTTTACGACCATTTTCGCCCGCACTACGTAAAACACCTATAAACTAATCTCTTGACAGCAGATACATGACTACTCGTAAACTCCGCATCGCTAATTTCATTCCATCCCTTAGCGGTGGCGGAGCGGAACGTGTGGTAATTAATCTGTGTGCAAGTTTTCCGCGAGACGAAGTACAACCCGTCTTGATCGCTGGTTCATTGACGGGGCCATTTGTCGATAACATCGCCGGGGACGTCGAAGTCGTGGACTTGAAATGTGCAAACATTCGACACACCATCGGACCGCTGCGGGATTATGTGAGACAGGCAAACCTAGATCTTTTGATTTCCCACTTGAGCCATGCCAACATTGCCGCGCTGTGGGCGATGCGCAAACTTCACAAACGAAACCAAGGATTGAAACTTCCAGAAGTTGCTGTTGTGGAACACATGACGATGTCCGCTTACCGAGGCGCGAAATGGCGCGATAGGTTCATCCGTCCCCTCGCTCGACGACTCTACAAATCCGCCGATCGAGTCGTCGCTGTCTCAAACGCCGCCGCTCGAGACTTAGAACAACAATTGCGACTACCAACGTCTAGCGTCACCACCATTTATAATCCCGTTGTCAGTGCGCATATTCACGATAGTCGTCAAGAACCGTTGCAGCATCCGTTTGTCGAACAACGTTCCGAACCATTAATCTTAGCAGTCGGTCGATTATCAGCGCAAAAAGATTATCCCACATTGATCCATGCGTTCGCCCAGTTGCAACCAGTAGCGGCATCTCGACTGGCTATTCTCGGTGACGGTGAAGAACGAGCTAACATCAAAGCGCTCATTGATAAACTGGGGTTAACGGAGCGTGTTTGTCTTGTGGGGTTTACTGACAATCCATACCAGTGGATGCAACGGGCGGACCTATACGTGCTCTCTTCGCGCTGGGAAGCATTGCCAACCGTCTTAATTGAAGCCATGGCATGTGGCTGCAATTTTGTGTCGACAGATTGCCCCAGCGGCCCGGCGGAAATTCTCGGCGAGCGTTTTGCCCAGCGTCTCACACCCTGTGGCGATCCAATCGCCTTGGCGACTGCCATCAAGCAAGCCCTTGATGAGCCACTCGATGACGCGGAAGTGATCAGGCACGCCTCACAATTTAATTTTACCACAGCCGCTCAAAGGTATATCGAACTTTTATCGCGACGATGATTTTTGTATTCGCGCAGCTAACAAATTCGCGCATTTTTGGGGCCCGATATATTCATAACCATAAAACTCCGATGCTCTCAGGACTTGCCAGACCAACAAACCCAAATCACAATAACAAACTGAAGGTTTGGATATTTAATACATATACACTAGAAACAGAAAGACTCGCGAAATGCCCAGTTGCGTATTAGCTTATTCCGGTGGATTAGATACGTCCGTAATTCTTGGTTGGTTACAAGACGAAGGATACGATGTGCATTGTGTCTACGTTGACCTTGGACAACCGTGTGAAGACCGCGAAGCGATCATGAAAAAAGCGCACGACTGCGGCGCCGCAAGCGCACGAATTGTCGATGTCCAGGAAGAACTGTGCCGTGATTTCGCCTTTCCCGTTCTACAATGGCAAGCTAAATACGAGAGTATTTACTTATTGGGCACATCCATCGCCCGCCCGTTGATCTCCAAAGTCTGCTTACAAGTAGCCCGCGAAGTTGGCGCCGTTGCCTACGCGCACGGTGCCACTGGCAAGGGCAACGACCAATGCCGCTTTCAACTCGCAGCAGAAGCGTTAGATCCCGGTGTCAAAATGATTGCGCCTTGGAGAATCCAAAAATTCCGTGATTTGTTTCCAGGACGCACGGAAATGATTGCCTATTGCGAAAACAAAAACATTCCCATTAAGGTTTCCACCTCCAAACCGTACAGCTCCGATGAAAACTGTTTACACATTAGCTACGAAGCAGGAGATCTTGAAGATTTGCAACGCAACGGCGTCGACACCGTTGATTTTGGCATGGGTGTCTCCCCCGAGGAAGCTCCTGATGAACGTGAACAAGTTACCATCCGCATTGAGCACGGCGTCCCTCTGACTGTCAACGGCAATGACCTTAATCCATTGGAAATCGTCCAGGCATTGAACGACATCGGCGGCCGTAACGGCGTCGGTCGAATCGATATGGTTGAAAATAGATTCGTGGGGATGAAAAGCCGCGGAGTGTATGAAGCACCCGGTATGACAATTCTATACGATGCCCTGTTGGTGCTAGAACAACTCACCCTAGACCGTGACCTCACACACCTCCGCGATCGCCTCAAAGCCGACGTTGCTGAAATGGTTTATTACGGCCACTGGTATTGTGCCAAAATGGATGCACTGTTGGCATTCATTAAAGAGTCGATGCGGCACGTTTCCGGCGAAGTACAACTAAGCTTGTACAAGGGCAACATCATTGTTGACAGCCGTACTAGCGAAAACAGCTTGTATGACGAAGGGATCGCAACGATGGAAGGCGGTGGATCTTATAACCAAGACGACGCGGAGGGTTTCCTGCGAATCATGGGGTTGCCTTACCGAGTGCAAGGCCGGACAACACCACGTGAGTATTGAACACGTTAGCCCTGAGAGTCAGTGATGCTAACAATTATTTTATGACTTGCCCGCTAAAGGCCTGCGCGGGTTTTGAAATTGCCAAGCATCTTATCTAGCTCTCCCGTCGCGTGTTGTCTGATAATAATGTAATCACCATCGTGAATAGCGTAGTCATTGATCGGTTCAACCCGGCGGAACTCTGGATTAAATTCAATGTCCAGCGGCAGAAAACGCATGGGGTCATCCGTCGGACGGCGCAGTTTGATCGTCATAAAATTGAACTGCTCAATCGCTTTGGATTCACGCAGTGCATCTTGGATAAACATGCCCGAGCGTAATTCAAACTTGGCCCGTTGCTTGACGCCGTATGCATTTTGAATCTCAACGGTGTAGTGACCAAAAGCAGATTGCGGAGTCTGATAGGTTACCTGCTTGGCGGCTAACTGCATCATTTCAGTTTTTTCACTGAGCAAATCATTCGGTGCACGCATTACTTGCTCCTTATTTCCCGTCATTGAGCATCCGCTTAGAATACCAATAATCACGGTGAAATATAGAAAACGCACCACTTTCAAAGATTTATCTTTCATCTTGTCTTATATTCCGTAACAGGTAAATTATTTTTACAGCAAACAAACCAACACTCCAATGAACAAATACTTTGGACTGTGTGAGCGACGAATCGGCAGATAACTACAAAATCTTTACTCTAATCGTTAAGACCTACAAAAAATCTCAAACAATCTTATCGTGCTTTGGTTTTCTAGCGCTCACAGGCCTACCCAACGGTGCTAAAATCGCTCAAACGCTATAAAACACGCGTTCACGTCCGAACAACACAAATTCTGCAACTTACTAAGGGAAAATCTTCGTGGGGACGACCAACCCAAATTCGGAATTCACTACCGCTGCAGATCTAGTTCCGCAGTCGTGGAAACACCGTCATTTATTGGGACTCGAAAATCTCAGCCAAGAAGATATCACCACGCTCTTAGGGACGGCGATTACACTAAAATCCGCAACTAACGGGTGCCACAATAAACTCGACATCCTCGCTGGCCTAACGATCGCCAACATGTTTTTTGAGGACTCGACACGCACACGTAACAGTTTTAGTTTAGCGGCTCGACGACTCGGAGCAGAAACCGTTGAATTCTCAGCTAGCTCAAGCAGTGTGAGTAAAGGTGAAACGTTAATTGATACAGCGAAGACAATTGAGGCAATGAATGTCGATGCGATTGTAATTCGTCACAGTACGCCAGGCAGTCCACATTTACTTTCAAACAACGTTGACTGCAGCATCCTCAATGCTGGAGATGGACCACACGAACATCCCACGCAAGGGATGCTCGACATCATGACGATCTACGAACAACGCGGTTCGATCGAAGGCTTGACCGTGGCAATGGTCGGCGACATTACTTACAGCCGTACGGCCCGATCCAACATCTGGGGACTCAAAAAACTTGGAGCACACGTTATCGTTTGCGGACCTTCGACGTTAGTTTCCCAGGCTTGGGAACAATACGGAGTCGAAGTATCACACAACCTTGATGACATCATCCCCCGTTGCGATGTCTTGAATCTCTTGCGGATTCAATTTGAACGACAATACACTCGACCGTTTCCATCGGTGCGTGAATACGCTTTCCTTTACGGCATGAACAAAGAACGAATGGCGCACGCCAAAGAAGGTATTCTAATCTTGGCTCCCGGGCCAATTAATCGCGGAGTGGAAGTAACTCCTGAAGTGGCGGATGGCCCGCACTCGGTTATCCTAAACCAAGTCACCAATGGCATCGCCGTTCGAATGGCTGCACTCACACTTACCACCACAGCAAATCAGCGGCAGTCACCAAATGGAGGCAACATATAGTAATGTCTCACTCGTCGCCCACCAATTCGCCAACGAAAAACAGTCTGCTCATTCGCGGCGGCCGGATAATAGACCCGAGCCAAGATTATGATGGCGTTGCCGACATGCTTGTCACCGATGGTGTCATCGTAGAAATCGGCGAGAATCTCTCCGGCAACAGCACCGTTATCGATGCCACAAATAAGATCGTAGCTCCCGGACTGGTCGATATTCATGTGCAACTACGCGAACCCGGATTCGAAGAAGACGAATGTATTGCGACCGGAACCGCGGCGGCAATCGCCGGCGGTTTCACTTCGATCGCCTGTCTCCCCAACACTTCCCCCGCCATCGATACACAAGCTCAAATTCAATTCATTCAGCAAAAGGCGCTGCTAGCTGACAATTGCAATGTGTACGTCATTGCTAGTGTCAGCAAAAATCGCCAAGGCGAAGAATTAGCGGAGATGGGGATGCTGGCTGAAACTGGCGCGGTGGGGTTCTCTGACGCTCCAGCACCACTGGGCAACACCGACCTGTTTCGGCGGGCTCTTGAATACAGCAAAATGTTTAACAAACCAATCATTGACCATCCAGAACTTCCCGAGTTGTCTCAATCTGGAATCATGCATGCCGGTGCGACTTCAATGGTGCTAGGACTCTCAGGAATGCATCCAGACTCCGAAGAACTCGCCACCGGACGTGATCTGCGACTATGTGAAACAACCGGCGGGCGACTACATTTAATGGATATTTCTACTCAAGGCAGTGTCGAATTGATTCGACGAGCCAAGGGCAGGGGAGTCGGCGTTACGGCTGAAGTTTGTATCGCAAATCTGTTCCTCACCGATGAATTGTTGAGAAGTTTTGATTCAAATTACAAGGTCAATCCGCCGCTTCGCAGCCAACAACATATCGCTGCCTGTATTGCTGGACTAGCTGATGGGACACTCGATGTCATTACAAGCGGACATGCGCCGCGAGCGATTGAAAAAAAGATGACAGAACTCGACCGCGCACCATTTGGCATGAGCCAAATTGAATTAACGCTGGGATTAGCAATTACACATTTAGTAAAGCCAGGGCATCTCGATATTTCGACTCTGATTGCCAAGTTGTCGACGAACCCAGCAATCGCGCTTGGTCTTAACGAACCCAGCTATCACCAAAAAGGTACACTCGCTATCGGAGCATCGGCAGACATTACCATCATCGATCCCAATGCCGCCTGGACCGTACAGCCTGAGTCCATGGTTTCGCGTAGTCATAACACTCCCTTAGCTGGCGCTGAGTTAATCGGTCGTGCCGACACCGTAATTATTGGCGGCTGCGTCAAAACTATATGCACCGGAACATAAACTTAAGTCGTTCATTGGATCAACGAAGATGAATCGCTCGAATCCACCAGCACACAATGCCCCGCTTTTTTTGATCGACGGGTACAATCTGTGGTGGAACACCGGTGAGTTTGGTCCAGACAACGACGACGGAACTCTACAGGGAGCACGTGACTCACTGACGAACTGGTTGATTACGACACTTCCAACGAACCTTCGAAAAAAAACAGTGATCGTGTTCGACGCAAAAAACCCACCACCAAACCGAAGGTTTCTCTTTGATCGCAGTAGCATTACCATTCATTTTGCCGTCGGCTATCCGGACGCGGACACTTTGATGGAAGAGTATATTCGTATACACCATGCCCCCCGAAATCTAACCGTAGTTACCAGCGATCATCGGATTCAACGTGCAGCCAAACGCAAACGCGCCACTGCCATGGACGCTGACCGTTGGGCACGACAAATCCAACATCAATTCCAAAACGCCGACGACAACCAGACTAATAACGCCAAATCTAATCCCGCACTATCCGATCATGAAGTAATCGGCTGGATGAAAGGATTTGGTATCGACTCACAGCAAGAAGCATCACAACTAGAGCAGGAAATCGAGCAGCAACTGAAGCTAGAACGACAGCAATGCGGTCAACCAACAGGGAAGCCCCGGCGACCGCAATGAGTCCCATTTTTCATCTGATTGGTCCTTATTTGCTCGTTACTTTTCACCTAAACTCTACGGTTACTTAATTAGTGATTTAACTAAATCAAGTAACCGGCACAAAACCAACAACCTCAGGCTCGATCTTCACAACCCTCCCTTCGGACACCCTATCGATGACGGCAAAATCAGTTCTTGATGACATCCGCAAAAAAATTGACGACCAACAGCGACTTTCATTTGACGATGGAATGTTTCTTTATCGCAACGACACACCGTTGCAAGCTGTCGGTGAATTAGCCAATATTGTCCGTGAACGCATCAGTGGAAACGTTGCTTACTACAATATCAACACACATCTGAACCCGACCAACATCTGCGTTTACCGGTGTAATTTCTGCGCGTTTAGAGCAGATTTGCGAGAAGAACGTGGCTATGCGATGAGTGACGACGAAATCCTACAGCGGGGGCAAGAGGCGACTGACAATGGGTGCACCGAAGTCCACATTGTCGGTGGATTGCACCACCAAAAAGATTACGAATGGTATTTAAACATAGTGCGCCTGTTAAACGATACCTACCCACAACTTCACCTGAAAGCGTGGACGTCCGTTGAGATAAATTGGTTTGAGTTTTTAACCAAAAAGAACATCCGCCAGATTCTCGAAGACATGCTCGAAGTTGGGCTTGGAAGCATGCCCGGCGGTGGAGCGGAAATATTCCACCCTGAGATTCGTGATCAGATTTGTGAGCACAAAGCCGATACCGGAAAGTGGTTTGAAACGCACCGCACAGCTCACCAACTAGGAATCAACACGAATGCCACGATGCTCTACGGACATATTGAAAATGAGTTCCACCGCATCGACCATCTAATACGCTTGCGCGAACAACAAGATGAAACAGGTGGTTTTCAAACTTTCATACCCCTTGCATTTCACCCAGAAAATACCGGACTAGCCCACTTGAAGAAACCGTCTGCGCTTTTAGATTTGCGAACGATCGCCGTGTCGCGATTGATGCTCGACAACTTCCCGCATATCAAAGCGTACTGGATCATGCTCGGCATCGGCACCGCACAAACAGCATTGTCCTATGGTGCCGACGATCTCGATGGCACGGTCCGCCACGAACTCATCTATCATGACGCTGGGGCCACAACGCCAGAGGAAGTATCCGTCGCCAAGTTGGAAGAGTTAATCCGCGAAGCTGGCCGCGAACCAATTGAACGCGACACCCTCTACAACCAAATTATCCGTGATCCACACGACCCATCGAAATGGGCAACCGGCGAGAAACTAGCCAGCACGCTACCGTAAGAGCACACCCAATACTCTTTTCACTGCTGTAAAATCCGGCTCAAGGCTTCTCGAGCGATTGCGTTAGTGTCCTCGTCATCTGCGGTGATCATCGTGGAAATCTTTTCTAAGTACGCCCGCGACGATGGGCCAATGACGCCAAGTGTGTAGATTGCGATTTGTCGAGTCGCCAAGTTTTCACTACCTAACGCAGCACCCAATACAAGAATCGACGGACGGCCGATCCTAGCCAGAGCCTCCGCTGCGGCGTCACGTAAATCATCATGTTGAGATTCTAAATGGACAGCTAACATCGCAACAGCTGATTCACTCTGGCTACCATACTTACCCACCAACACTGCCGCCGTGCGACACACATCGTCGTTCTTTGACGTCTCTAGCACTTTAACCAACAACGGGACGGCAGGCTCGCGGGGTGCCAAGCGAGCATAAGTGTGCAAGGCGGAACGCTGTACTTCGCTTATTTGATTATTATCCGCAGCTAACTGGCCGACTTGCGATTCAATCGTCGGTCGATCACCTGGAAATACTGACAACAATCGAATAATATTCACTCGGTTGCTAGTTGTCTCCGCTGCATCGACCATTATCGCTAGCAATACAGCTTGTTGCGCCGCTTGCTGTTCCGGAAACAATTGTCGAATCAACTGAATCGAAATTGACCGAACTTTACTATCCTCGTCTTGCAAACCTAAACCAACCGCCAGCGAGACTTGCTCTGGAAACTGCTGTGCTTGTCCGGTAAGAAACAACATCAATCCTTGCCGCTGTTTAAGCGTACCAGCTTTCAACCAACCCGAGACACTTGCCAAGACGGTCTCCCTGCGCTCGCGCAACGCATCACTAGCAACCACTCGCTCGTCATTGCTACCCGCACCAAGATTTCCTAACAGTTTGCCAATCTCGGAGTCCAGTAAAATAGATCCTTCCGCATTGGCATCGCCCGTCGTCGCTGTAGTGGCATTCAAGGGATCGGATGAACCACTGTTGCTATTATTCTGTGGGCTGGCTGAGTTGTTACTCTCAGCATCACCTGTGCCATCCGTCGTTGTATCGCTGCCAACGCAACCCGTCATCAACAGCATCGCCGCAATCAATCCAAGGCACGCTGCGGTGTTCAGAATTCTAGACACGAACAACACCTCCATGTGTAATAGCCAACTCTGTTTATGTATCAAGGACCTAATGTTTCCGTACATAGATTTACCACACGATACTGTCAGGAGGGATTATAACAGCAAGTCTAGCGATACAATCAAGAACAACCCGATACTAATTAATGCGTTTACCTGAAAAAAAGCGATATTAACTCGCGCTAAGTCATCCGGTTTCACCAAACAATGCTCAATCGTCAATAAAACAGCTACTGCAGCGACAGCGACATAATAGATCCAACCTAGAGCATCCAACTCGCTAACAAATGCTAATCCCACCATCGCCACAATCATCAGCAGGTGAGAAACCGCAGCGATTCGTAATGCACCGCGAACACCAAACCGCGCTGGGATACTCTTTAGCTTGGCTTGCTTGTCAAATTCCGTATCCTGGCACGCATAAATTATGTCAAACCCGCCAACCCAAAACATCACAATCAATCCCACCACAACAGCCGGAACAATATCCAGTATATCTTCCTGCAGAATTTCCCCTCGCAGTGCTACCCATGTACAAACCGGCGCCAATAATAAACTTACACCTAAATAAAAATGAGCGAGTGACGTAAATCGTTTGCTGTAACTGTATAGTCCCAATAACCCTAAGACTGGCAAGGACAATATAATCGGCAGTCGATTTGGCAAAAACAACAGTGTCGCAGCCACAAACATTGCACTGTTCAACACAGTGAACCAAACCACGCTCGACAGCGACAACTCCCCAGCGGGTATATGACGAGCGGCCGTTCTTGGATTTTCCGCATCAATTCGTCGGTCGGCGATTCGGTTGAATGCCATCGCGGCGCTGCGGGCAAAAATCATGCACAACACAATTCCCAATAAATCTAGCACGACAAACGGTGGTGGTGGCCCCAGAGAACTAGGTACCGTCCAGCACATGACGGCTGACAACAGTGCAAAGGGCAAGGCAAACACTGTGTGGCTGAAGCGAATCATCTCCAGCAATGTTTTTAATCGCAACCACATCAGATTTTCAACTTTCCTGTGATTCCAGCGTGTCGTCACAATCGACTTCTTGATCGCCCCAACGCTCCATCAAATCATTATCACAGCCAAGCTGATCTAAGATCCGCGCGACCATAAAGTCAACCAAGTCGCTTAACTCGGTAACACCTTGATACCACCCAGGACTTGCTGGCATTATAATTGCCCCCGCCTGTGTAACGCGGCGCATGTTTTCAATATGGATTAATGACAACGGTGTTTCTCGAGTGATTAACAACAACCGCCGACGTTCTTTGAGATGAACGTCGGCTGCACGTTGAATAAGATTACGGCTCGTACCGTTGGCAATGTTTCCCAACGTCGCGCCACTACAAGGACTAATGACCATCGCCTTGGTACGATGAGAACCACTCGCCATCGGACTCAGCAGATCGCGATAGTGGTAATACCGTATGTTTTCCAACGATGGCAATTCGATCGGAATAAGCGCTGGGCACTCAACCTGCAGCAAAGCTGGCAGATCCAACTTCTCCAAATGAACCTCTATCTCTAATTCCTGTTTGATGACTTGTCGACCAGCGTCACTAATCGTCAACTCGACGTCAATACCCGCGAGTGCCAATTGTTGCAACAATCGCACTGAATACACAACACCACTCGCACCGGAAATAGCAACGACGACTGGATGTGATACAGATGCCATATGTCTTATTCATTTAACAGAGAGGATGATTCGGATTCAGGTTTACTCGCAACATAGAGCGTAGCAATTCCACCGGTTAATGAATAGTAACAAACTTCGACGAGACCATTGGCTTGCATGCGATCCGCAAGTTCTTGGCCACAGGGGAATTTACCGACACTGTCCGGCAGATAGTTATACGCCTGCTCATCGTTTCCAGCCAATATCTGACCAATGCGCGGTAAAATGTGTTTCATGTAAAATCCATAAAACCCTTTAAACGGCTGCCACGTTGGCTGGGAAAACTCAAGCACTGCAACTCGCCCCCCAGGTTGGCAGACTCGCATCATCTCCTGCAACCCTTTGTCTGTATCTGCGATATTACGCAAGCCAAAGGCAACTGACACAATTTGAAAAGTGTCGTCATCAAAGGGCAAATGCTGGGCATCGGCTTCTACAAATCTAATGCGTTCATAGGATTCACGTCGACTCTTCTTCTGTTCGCCAATTTGCAGCATTTCCCGAGTGAAATCCGCGGCGACAATTTCTGTAGCAGCGTCCGATTTGCGGCAATAGGCGAACGCTAGATCTCCGGTACCCGAGCAGATGTCGAGAATGGGCGCGGTGCCTTGAGGTGCTACTTTACGTACGGTGCGCCACCGCCAATAATGATCAACGTTCAGCGACAACAAGTGATTCATGCGGTCATATCGCGCAGCGATCTGCCCAAACATACGTTGTACGCGTTGATTGGATTTATCAAGTTCGACTTGCTCAGTTTCGTCTCGTACGGTCATAAACTAATAGCGGCTAGCGGTGTTTTTACGTGGTACGTTTTTGTACCCGCAGTTATGCTGTTTATCGTAACCCTTTAATGGATAATTGGGTATGATATTCAACATCTTAGAAACCCAATCACTTCAATACGCCTGTACTAAATCCCAGAATAAAAATAAGTCTCATGCAAACGAATGTATTCTTACTACCAGAGTTGATCAACTCCGCGTCCATCGGCGGATCCTGTTGCGTCATTATTGACGTATTGCGGGCGACAACAACTATCGTCACCGCATTGGCTAATGGGGCGCGGTCGATCATTCCTTGTCTCAGCATCGAGCAAGCCACCGAAATCGCCACTCAACAACAAGTTCTTCTGGGCGGTGAACGTAATTGTGTCAAACCGGAAACGTTTGACTTGGGCAACTCGCCTACAGAATATTCAAGCGATGTTGTTAAAGACACAGACATTGCGTTCACGACCACCAATGGTACGAAAGCGATGCTCGCCTGCGCGATGGCCGACAAGCTTTTGCTTGCTGCGTTCTCGAACCTATCAGCCATCACATCCATTACTGCACAAGAATCAACTCTCAATATCATCTGCTCCGGTACCAACGGTGAAATCACTCTCGAAGACGTTCTACTTGCCGGTGCCATTGTGCATTCCCGAACCGAACAACCACTTGCGGGCGTTAACGACCAAGCAACACTAGCTCTCAACGCTTGGAAAGAAATTATCGCTAGTGATATACCAGCGACATTTTTATTAGATAAGATGAAGGAGAGTCGTGGAGGACGTAATTTGATGCAAGTGGACAAGGTCGCCGACATTCAATTCGCAGCCAACATCGACACAACATCCATGATCCCTACACTAAACCCAACATCACTTATCATTACTGCCTTAAGCTAAACTCTACGCCACGATAAAAACAATCGACTACACTCCGGAAAACACTTATGGTTGCGCTCGACTACATTGTCATTACTGTTTATTTCCTCATCCTCGTTGCCATTGGCCTGTTTTGCGCTCGCAAAAACAAAAAACAGGAAGATTACTTTCTAGGGGGTCGCGGGTTCGGTAAACTATTGCAAACATTTGCCGCCTTCGGAGCAGGCACCGGCCCCCAAGACCCAATTAACTCGGGTAAAGCGACCTACACCAGTGGCATGAATGGCATGTGGGTTTCGATGTATTGGCTATTTGTTACGCCGTTCTATTGGATCACCGCCGTTTGGTATCGGCGGATGCGACATATCACTCTCGGGGATTGGTTTGTTGAGCGTTACGAATCCAAACCACTTGGTGGTGCCTATGCTATCTTTGGCATCACATTTTTTATGATCTATGGATCGATGTTCTTTTCTGCCATCGCCAAAACAGCCGCTCCCATGATTGGCTCGAACGTCATGCTCTTCGGTACAGCGGTAGATCTGCAATATGTACTTATTCCCGCTATCGGGATAATCGTATTAGTCTATGGCGTCATCGGTGGTCTAACAGCGGCTTATTTCACAGACCTCATCCAAGGAATCTGCATCATTGCATTAAGTTGTATGTTGATACCTTTGGGCCTTAATGCCCTTACTAATGACACAGCACTCAATCCAACAGGTGAGCAATCTGGTTTTGAAATCATGGCTGATCAGTTACCTGATTCCTTTTTTGAGATCATCGGAGATAGCACTTCCGAATTTTCGCTCTTTTTTTTAGCGGCCATTGTAATGTCCAACTTAATCGGAGTCGTCGTTCAACCCCATTTCATCGCGACCGGTGGAGGTTCAGCTAAATCCGAGAATGATGCCCGTATCGGACTCGTCGTGGGTAACTTTCTCAAACGATTCTGTACACTTGGCTGGGTACTCACGGGGCTAATTGCAGCCACACTATACGCCGATGTCGGTCAATTGATCGAGAACCCTGACCAGACCTGGGGCTACGCCTCGATGCACTTGCTCGGACCTGGTTTCCGAGGATTGATGCTCGCCTGCTTGCTTGCCGCTCTGATGAGTAGTGTCGATGCCTACATGATTGTCGGCGCCGGACTGATCGTGCGCAACCTATATGTTCCCTTTGTCAAACCCTCTGCCACAGATAAAGAATGCCTCCGAGTTGGACGCATTACAGGTATCCTCGTAGTCGCTGGATCCATCTTTTTCTCACTAGCAATTTATGACATGATCGCCCAACTCACGATCACTTTTTGGTTCCCACTCGTCTTTGCCGCTCCGTTTTGGATTGGCATGTATTGGCGCCGCGCCTCGACACGAGCTGCTTGGATCACCGTCGCTTATTGCATCCTTGTTTTTGGCATGATTCCCTATCTAGCACCAATCATCGCTCCCGGCCTTAAAACCAACGAGACACTACTGGCACGCATTGATCAGTTGCATTATGAAATTGAGAATTCGACGAGTGACTACGATCGCGAAAAACTCGAAGAACGTCTAGCTAAGCTTTCCGGCCTTAAAACCAACAAGACGCTATTGGCACGCACTGAAATGACACGTACTGTTTCGCAAGATATTGTTTCCAAATCAACGCTTCGTCGAGAGTACGCTAAGGCAATGACAACTTGGACAGCGCAATTCGACCGAGCTAACAATATTAACAAATCTGAACTTGAACTTCTCAAACCCCAGCAAATCAGTGCTACTAAAATCGCTGTTCCCAGCAGCACTGGTGAAGAACTCGTCGAGTTGGAGGTTGGCGTGTCGCGAATCGAAACCTCTACGGAAAATGGGGGAGATGCGATATTTTTTAAATCCGTCGAGCCAAGCGACAGTTCCATCGCTCCAGAAGTTATCGGCGTAACGAAAATCAATGACTTCACCACTCGCTACAAACTTGCCTACCCACAAGGTACTAAGTTCGAAGCGTCTGGCAACTTGAAACTAAATCTCGCCTTCTTCCTGCCGCTGGGAATCGACCTCGCCGCGCAAACAAATTCCACTCGCAACGCGCTCGAACTTGTGTCGAAAATAATCCTGCCGATTTTGGTGATGATCATAGCGAGTTGGATTACTAGCATTACTGGCAAATCCAACTCACCCGAGGCCCTGGATCGCTTTTATGCAAAGATGAAAACACCCGTCGATCCAGATCCGGCGACCGATCTAGCCAAACTCGAGGCTGTCTATGGGGAACCGAGCAACACGGAACGAGTCAAACTATTCCCCAACTCACAACTGGAAATTCAAAAGCCGACAACTGCCGATGTTGTCGGCTTTACGATTTCCGTGCTCGTTTGCTTTGCCATCGTTGGTTTGGCATTTGTCATGGCTGGAATCGCATAGACACCGATAAAGCAAAAAATGACACCAATTGGGGGGCCTCACCTCTACAAAACGGCTTCCCTGTAATATGATATGAAAGACAATTTATACTGCAATAAATAATTGCAACGTATTGCCTTTCCCACATATTCCTCGGTAAACGCGTCAGATAAACAGGAGCCTTCACGGCAATCGAATAGCCTTGCGATACAACATGAAACGCACTTTTTTAAAAAGCAAAATCCACCGAGCAACAGTCACTCAAGCCGAGCTTGAGTATGATGGCTCGGTTTCGATCGACACGTCACTGCTAAAACTGGCTGATATTGAACCCTATGAACAAGTCGATATTTATAACATTAGTCGTGGCACACGTTTGACGACGTATGCCATTGAAGCCCCTGCGGATTCTGGAGAGATTTGCATCAATGGAGCAGCGGCTCATCTGATGCAGCCAATGGATCTGGTGATCATCTGTAGTTATGCTCAATTTGATGAATCTGAACCAGCCCCTAATCCAATTGTGATTAAAGTCGATGAACACAACGCACAACGAAATTGAAATTGGTTATTTCCCCCAAAAGGCACCTTAAATGAGTCAAGCTGCACAGCGACGCAATAAACTACGATCTCAACTAAAGAAGCAGGGCCTCGATTCAATTTTGGTAACTGACGTGCGCAACGTGAGTTACCTATCCGGATTCTCAGGTGATTCGAGCTACTTGTTCATCACCGCTAAAAACGCCATTATCATTTCGGACTTTCGTTACACGCAAGAAATCGCTGACGAATGCAGTGACATTGATTCGATAATCCGCCGTTCTACTGACTCGATGATTAAGGTCAGTGCCAAACTAATTCACAAATCCGGCGTAAACAATGTTGCCCTCGAGGGCGATTCACTGCCGCTGGCAATCGCAGAAAAAATGCACACGGAGATGCCTAAAGTCAATTTTGTCACGACCTCGGGCATTATCGAAAAACTTCGGGAGATCAAGAGCCGCAGTGAAGTTGCCTTGATTCGCAAAGCGGTATATGCCGCCCAAAGGGCTTTTGGGGTCATCACCAGTTCGCTCACCAAAGATCAGACAGAAAAAGAAATTGCTTTCAATCTCGAACATCAAATTCGCCAATTCGGCGGTCGCGGTACGAGCTTCGATCCAATCGTTGCTGTTGGTAGTCAAGCGGCACTACCGCATGCAACTCCTGGTAACCAAACTATCGCTGATGCCGATTTTGTATTGATCGACTGGGGTGCCGACTACGATTGTTATCTCAGCGATATCACACGTACAATGGTCACTGGCAAAGTGACTGCAAAATACCGCAAAGTGTACAATACGGTACTGCAAGCACAGCAACGGGCTATCAAACGAATCAAACCTGGAGCGATCATGAGTAAAATCGATGCCGCGGCACGGGGACATATCGCCAATGCCGGGTATGGGAAATATTTTGGACACAGCCTTGGTCACGGTATTGGAACATACATTCATGAGTCGCCGCGACTTGCAGAAAATCAGCACATTCCACTGCAACTCGGTATGGTTGTCACGGTTGAACCGGGGATTTACTTACCCGGTTGGGGCGGTGTTAGAATTGAAGATGATGTCCTTGTTACCCGCAATGGACACGAAGTTTTGACGAATCTACCTAAGAAACTCGAAGAATGCATTCTAGAAGTCTAAGCTAGTTTTTTGGCACGATTGGAAATATGATCTTGTCAAACCGTCAAAAACACCGATAAACAAGGGAACGAAACAAACTTTTATTACTCAATTCTGTTACATCAGCACCTATTTTTACGTTTTTGCCCGTCGTTGGGGCTTAAAATGCAAGATTACCCGCATTCGTTTCAGAAACATTAAATAAGAAAGAAAGCGTAGCATGGCGAAATCCGGCAATGTTTTCGATATCGATCGTCTCCATCAGTACGTAGAGTTCATGAAGGAAAACGACATAACCGAGATCGATTTAGAACAAAACGGCGAAAAAATCCGCTTATCTAGGTCTGGCGGCGTCATGCCTGTCGTTACCTCTGCGCCAGCGACCGTAGCCGCACCAACGGCCGCTACGGACAATGACAAAGCAGCGGAACCAGATCATATTGTGACAATTAATAGCCCCATGGTTGGCACCTTTTACTGCCGTCCCAATCCCGAATCGAAACCTTATATCCAAGTAGGTGATATGGTTACGGCGGAATCGACGGTCTGCATCGTTGAGGCGATGAAAGTTTTCAATGAACTGCCTGCAGAAATTCGCGGGAAGATCGTGGCTGTACTCGTTGATGACCTAACTCCTGTCGACGTTGGCAAGCCGTTATTCAAAGTTGACACCAGCGCCTAATTTTTGTCGCCGGTACTATAATTCCGCAAGCCAACCGTCATAAATCAATTTAGCAGTTTGTGCCTACTCGGTAGGTGTACTCCATAAATCTATCTCTTACTTTTCGATCTCGACTTATATGTACAAACGTATCCTAATAGCAAACCGCGGCGAAATTGCTTTACGAATAATTCGCGCTTGTAAGGAAATGGGAATCGAAACCATCGCCATTTTCAGCGAAGGTGACCGAGGGGCTGCTTACTTAGACCTCGCCGATGAGGCCTATTGTGTCGGACCCGCTCGCTCTAACGAAAGTTATCTCAAAATCGATCGCGTTATCAGTGCCGCCGAAGTTGGTAACGCGGAAGCTATTCATCCCGGCTATGGGTTTTTAGCTGAAAACTCTCACTTCAATGACGTCTGCAGAAATTGCGAAATCGACTTCATTGGTCCTTTACCAGATTCCATGGACCAACTCGGGGACAAAAACACAGCGCGCCGTATGGCGCGCGAAGCAAACGTTCCTGTTGTCCCTGGCAGTGCCGGATTGATAACCGACAGCGCCGAAGCAGCAAAGGTCGCCGACGAAATTGGCTATCCTGTGCTAATCAAAGCAACAGCTGGCGGTGGCGGTAAAGGAATGCGAGTCGCCCAGAATGCCGACGACCTAGAGACCGCGATGAAACAAGCGGCTCAAGAAGCAGAGGCTGCCTTTGGGAATGCCGCTGTCTATCTAGAAAAATACGTCGAAAACCCTCGGCACGTAGAAGTACAAGTCATCGCCGATCAACATGGCAACGTAGTGCACTTGTGGGAGCGAGATTGCAGCACCCAACGAAGACATCAGAAACTAATCGAAGAATCACCCGCGACAAATTTACCCGTGGAAATACGTACGGCCATTTGCGAAGCGGCAGTACGGATGATCGCCAATGCAAATTACTCCAATGCGGGTACCGTTGAGTTTATTGTCGACAAAAACCATGATTTTTACTTCATCGAAGTCAACGCTCGCATCCAAGTTGAACATCCCGTCTCTGAATTGGTGACGGGTGTGGACTTGATTAAAGAACAAATTCGAATCGCTGCTGGCGAACCACTCGCCTTTACCCAAGCAGATGTCGGGCAATGTCAAGGGCATGCGATTGAATGTCGCATCAATGCCGAAAACCCAGATCGTAACTTCCAACCGTGTCCTGGAACAATCGATCATCTCATTGTCCCAGGCGGTAAAGGTGTCCGCTGGGATTCGCATGTTCATGCGGGATACACGGTACCACCACATTATGATTCCATGATCGGCAAACTCTTAGTGCACCAACCAACCCGTACAGAAGCCATTGCTACAATGCTCCGTTGTTTGGATGAACTACAGGTCGGCGGTATTGCCACAACGGCGTCTTTCCATAAGAAAGTGTTGACGCACCCCGAATTTATCGCTGGCAATATCGATACCACCTTCGTTGAACGAAGGCTGCTAGACTAAACGTTATTAACGGTACTTGTGGTTGACGGCATAACACGAATGCAATCTGTCGGTCCCGCTTTCTTTTTTATTTGAGTTTTCTCCATGACTACTGATACTTTATCCCGCCCTGAAAAAACAGACAATCCAATAAAACGAGTCGCTATCCTATTCGCAGGCGGCCCAGCACCAGCGGCTAATGCCGTCATTTCATCCGCTGCCATTTCGTTTCTTCGCAATGGCGCGGAAGTCATTGGCATCAAACACGGATATTCCGCTTTGATGGAATATGACGGTGAAACACCGTTAGTCGAAGGTCAAGATTACATTCGGCTTAATGAATCGTCGCTCGACCAAACCCGCGCCAAACCAGGAATCATGATTGGTACCGCTCGTGCGAACCCCGGTAAATCAATTCAACAACCTTCCGATTTTCTAGATGCCGACAAGACCGCGGCACTGCAGCGCACTTACAATGCCATGCGTAGCCTCGGCGTCGACGCGTTCATTTCCATTGGCGGCGACGACACACTTAAGACCGCTAACAAATTCCAACTGTTCCAAAAGCATCTTGGCGATGGCCAAGTCACAATCCCTGTCGTCCACCTACCCAAAACCATCGACAATGACTACATGGGAATCGATTTTACCTTTGGATTTTTCACGGCCGTTGATTTTTTGGCAACGGAAATACGCAACTTGAACTGCGATGCTGCTGCGGGTCGAGCATATTTTCTCTGCGAAGCAATGGGACGCAGCGCAGGGTGGCTTGCTTATGGAGCGGCGATGGCAGGCGAAGCAAGTCTGGTCATTAGTGTGGAAGATATTGTCGGCATCTATGCGACCGAAGAGACAATTATAAACGAAGTTACTGGCGAGTCCGAAACTCGCAAAATCATGGATATGCAAGTGCTTGTCCAACGCATGGTACGGACGATGGTAGCCAGAGAAGAGCAGGGTAAGGAGTTTGGCGTGATCGTTGTAGCCGAAGGCTTGGCAGAATTCTTGCCGTATAGTTACCTGGAGGGAATCCCGCGGGATGACCACGGCCACATTGCCATTTCAGAAATCAGTCTGGGGAAAATTCTAACCGAATACCTGAGCACGGCTTACACCGAGGCAACTGGCAAGCACCGCAAGATCAATGCCTTGCAATTAGGCTATGAGTCACGCTGTTCACAACCTGTTGCGTTTGATATTATGCTCGGTAGTCAATTAGGCGTGGGTGCATATCGAGCGCTTGCCGAACAACAACTCAACGGCGTCATGGTCAGCATCAGCGGCCAACTCGATTTAGAGTACGTATCATTTGAGCAACTCGTTGACCCCGACACGCTAGTCACCGTCGTTCGCTACATCGAAACAACCAGTGATTTCCACAAACTCGCGAGATTCCTCGAACCCTACATCGATTGATATCGCAGCGTTAGGCAACACGTTCGTTACAACGTACCTTTGGTGGAGGGAACAACGCCTTGCATCCGTGAATCGGCTTCGACAGCTGCTCGAAATGCTCGAGCTGTGCCCTTAAAGATGCCTTCGCTGATATGATGGCTATTGCGACCATAATGCAAGTTGACATGGAAGTTACAGAGAGCATTAGCCGCAAAGGCTTGCCAGAAATCTTCAACCAACTCGCTATCAAATTCACCGATACGACTCGTTGGAAATTCAGCGTTGAATACCATTGCATAGCGACCACTGAGGTCGATAGCAATAGACACCAGCGTTTCTTCCATCGGCAACGTAAAGTGCCCGTAGCGACGAATCCCAGCTTTATCACCGAGGGCTTCTTTTACCGCTTGCCCTAAACAAATACCAATGTCTTCCACTGTGTGGTGTTGATCCACGTGCAAGTCACCGTTGGCGCGAACTTTCAAGTCCACCACGGCGTGGCGCGCAAACAAGTCGAGCATGTGATCTAGAAAGCCCACACCGGTTTCGATATCCGCCGTACCTGTGCCATCAAGATTTATTGATAGTTGAATGTCTGTTTCTGCTGTTTTACGTTCGATCTCAGCTGTACGCGTCATCGTATTACCCTATCGTTTCTCTAAAAGACTGAGGCAGGCATCCATTTGCTCGTCCGAGCCAACACTGATCCTTAACCCATCCTGCCATTTGGGATACTTCATATATCGGACCAAAATGCCGTTCTCTTTGAGATACTCGTAAATCTGTTCTACGGGTTGTTCCGGATGGGTACACCAGACAAAATTTGCGTGCGAGGGTATTACGTCATATCCTAATTGTGCCAATTGTTCCTGCAAACGGCTCCGAGTCGCTCGAATCTTAGCAACATTTTCGGCTAGCCAATTCGCATCACATATCGCCGCTGTCGCCGCTGCTAATGCCAACGAATCACAATTATAGGAATCCTTCACCTTCAGCATTTGAGTGATTACTTGTGGCTGTGCGACAGCAAAACCAAACCGTAAACCAGCGAGACCGTAAGATTTACTCAGAGTACGAGTAACAATGATCTTTTCATTTTCTTGTACTAAATCAATGCAATTAAAGTCTGCAAAATCTGCGTAGGCTTCGTCTACGATTAACGGGCAAGGTAGCGAGTCTGCTATCTCCAGTATTTCTTCCCGACTAACCACTGTTCCCGTCGGACTATTTGGATTGGGCAACATCACCAATCGCAATTGTCCATCGCCTGACCGAAAAGCCGTCGGCAATGTCCAATCGTCGTTAAAGGCAACCTCCTCCGCCGTAGCACCTTGAATGGCCGCCAATGTGCGATACAGAGTATAGCTCGGGTAGGGTAGTCGAATAGTATGACCCGCATCGACAAACGTACGCGTCAAAATTGTGAGAATATCATCGCTGCCATTGCCGCACAAAATCCAGTCCGGATCAACGCCTAAAATGGGCGCAGCGGTTAAGCGAAACCCTTTAGCGACTGGATCAGGGTAACGAACAAGGTCTCTAACAGCCGTTTCGATGGCCGACACGACTGTATCAGAAGCCGGGTATGGATTCTCATTCGTGTTGAGTTTGATAAACTTGGCTTGCTGCGGTTGTTCACCCGGAACATAGCCAGCAAGATCTCGAATTGTTTTTCTTACATTAGACATAAAAACCACCGCTACTCAGACACAACTCGAATATCGACACTGCGACGATGGGCAGTTAAGCCTTCTTTGTTCGCCATGGTCGCCACATCATCAGCCACAGCCTGCATCGCCGCCTGGCTGTACTCGATCACACTGCTACTTCGCAAAAAATCATTTGAACACAGCCCAGACGCCCAGCGTGCCGTACCAGACGTTGGTAAAGTGTGTGAGGGACCCGCGACATAGTCGCCTAACGCGACGGGCGTATAATTGCCCAAAAACGTCGCTCCGGCCGTTGTCAACTGTACCTGCAAATCATGCGGTTCTTCGATCGCGATGTGCAGATGCTCCGGTGCCAACTGGTTCGTAATCTCAACCGCTTCCTCTGCATTGCGCACCAGAATCAAAGCGCCGAAATCTTCTAGGCTCTGACGCGTCACATCATGTCGCTCGAGTGCTGCGACTTGACTCTCAAGTTGGTCATAAGTTGCATCCAATGTACTTTGATCCCACGAGACGAGGATACTTGCGCCGGGAGCGTGTTCTGCTTGAGCCAATAAATCAGCAGCGGCAAAATCTGGCCGAGTGGTCGAATCAGCGATAACCACAACTTCGCTAGGACCAGCAATCGAGTCAATCGCCACGGTGCCGTACACTAATTGTTTTGCCAACGCCACAAACATACTGCCTGGACCCACAATAATATCAACAGGTGGTACGTTTTCGAGTCCATAGGCCAGCGCCGCGACCGCTTGAGCGCCACCCATGCGATAAACTTCTGTGATACCAATTTCGTGGCAAGTTGCTAACAGATCTGGATTATAGGAACCAAATTTAGTGGGCGGAGCCACAACAGCCAGCTGTTGAACTCCGGCGGCCTGGGCGGGTACTGCCGTCATGAGGACAGTTGAAGGATAAGCAGCGGCTCCACCGGGCACACACAGTCCAGCGCGCCCGAGAGGCGTATACCGCTGGCAAAGCGATATTCCGTTGGCAGTGGGTAGTGTTACATCTGAGTGTAAAATCGCTTGTTGAAAGTTAAATATATTATCACGAATTCTGCCGATCGTCGCAAGAAATTCAGGATCCGCAGCCGCATGAGCGGATTGCAATTCATCCGCACTAACCCGCAACGAATCTGCATCAAGCTCGACGTTGTCCAAGGAATGTGTGTAATTCAGAACAGCTGACAATCCGTCTCTGCAAACATCTGCACAAATGCGTTGTACAACTTGACTCGGTGTGAGCGGCTCCCCAAACACATCAAGCGTCCGCTGTCGCCCTGCAGCGCTAACGACATCTCCGGCGGGACTAAGCTTGCCACGCAACGCTGCCACTACAGTCGCGATGCTATCGTGCTGCGTATTAAAACGTTGAATTTTAAGGGAATCTGCCATAATTAACACGTTCACTAATGATTAAGAACAGGCATGTTCTAGTCCTTATATTGTGAACGAGAGGTTGATTTTTGGTAACCCCTTGAATTTGCTGGCTTTCTCGGTTCGTATCACACTCTTTTTTCCCCACTGATGTTCCCACCGGCGCATTCGGACTTCATAATAGAAATAGATTCATCGACTGAATCTCCCTCAGAATTACTCAACTACTTGACCTTACCCATTCCCAAAGTATTATCCCACCACCTATGACCACTCCAATTGATTTACGTAGCGACACCGTTACTAAGCCGTCACAGCAAATGCGCGCAGCAATGGCCCAAGCGGATGTCGACGATGATGTCATCGATATCGACCCGACAGTAGATCGGTTACAAAAGAAAATCGCCCAACTTACCGGAAAAGAAGCCGCTCTATTTGTGCCATCTGGAACGATGAGCAATCAAATCGGACTGCGTATTCATTGCCGTTCCGGCGATGAGTTTATCTGTGAATCACAATGTCACATTTATAGTTACGAGCAAGGTGCTTATGCCTCGCTAAGTGGCCTGGCCGTGCAATTATTACCCGGTGAGGATGGTGTGCTCGACCCCTCCCAGTTCATTGGCACAATTAAGGCGGATAACGAGCATTTCTGTCGCACCAAACTAGTCTGTCTAGAAAACACACACAATCGAGGAGGCGGGCGTATTTTGCCGTATGACGGAGTGGCTGAGATCTGTCATTGGGCCCACGACAACGGCCTAGCGACGCACCTCGACGGTGCTCGACTCTTTAATGCCGTAGCAGCCTCTGGAATACCAGCTGCACAGTGGGCACAGCATTTCGACACCGTTTCCATTTGTTTCAGCAAAGGCTTGGGAGCACCGGTCGGTTCCGCTCTCTGTGGCACAACAGAAATGATTGCCTTTGCGCGCCGCCACCGTAAAATGTTGGGTGGTGGCATGCGACAAGCTGGGATCATCGCTGCGGGTGCTCTTTTTGCACTCGAGCACAATCTCGAACAACTCCACATAGATAACCAAAACGCTCAACAACTAGCACAAACTATCCGTGAAACGGAAGGATTACAGCTTGCCGGAGATCGCGCCGATACCAATATTGTTATGTTTGATGTTTCGTCTCGCGTCGGCTCACCGTCGGCACTCGTGGCGGAACTCGAATCACAAAACGTACGATGTCTCGCGCTCGGGCCAACTCGAGTCCGCCTGGTCACACACCTTGACGTTTCAAATACGCAAATAGACCAAGCCTGTGAGATCTTGAACCAAATAGTCACCAACGCTTTGACAAACGACCGTAAATTGACGGGCTCCGGCGCTCAATATTAAAATCTAGAAACCACCATGACCACACCCAATGAATTCTGGAAACTGCTACAAGAGAGCGGACTGCTGCCAAGTGAGCAACTCAGTGACTTGCACAACAAATATCAAGCAACCGCGTCAGCAGAAACCAGCGATGCTGATGGAGATGTTAATTCAGTCGCCAAGTGGTTGGTCAAACAACAGGCGATTACTGTCTACCAATCCCGCATCCTATTAAAGGGTCGCAAAGGGCCATTTCAATTTGGTCACTATCAGGTTCAAAACCGAATGTCGGCGGGGCCTCTCAAGGGTTGGTTTCAAGCTCGTCACCATAATACAGGTCATCCAGTTTTTCTTCATTTTTTGGCTGGGGACGAATGTCAACAACCCATTTTTTTCGGCTCAATCATACAACACGTTAAAGTATTTGCTGCGTTGCGGGATCCCCATATCTGGCGCGTCTACGACCTCGTGAACGAAACTTCGTATCGATACGTTGTGCTGCAAGATGAAACAATTCGAACGCCCAAAATTCAATCACTGACTCAACGCATGGCCGCGACGGCGCGTTTGGCCGAAGTCGACGCCTGCTCGATCGCTTGGCAGGTCGCACAAGCCCTACAACAACTTCAGCAGCGAGGCATTGCCTACGGGCATTTGACACCCAATAGTATTTGGCTGGATGAAAACGATCATGTAAAATTGCTGCCGTTTTTTGACCAGATTCACCGCCCACTCAATCTGCCCGCGGACGAAGAGAACCAGGATCTGATTTTAGCGGCGGACTATATGGCGCCAGAACTACAGAAACACGATGCCAATCTAAATATTACGACGGATATTTATAGTCTCGGCGCCATTCTGTATTTCATGCTGACCGGTATGCAGCCTTTTCCGGGCGGCAGCATCGCCGACAAGATGACATTACACGCCAACGAACCAATTGCCGATTTATCGGCATTCGGGGTTTCGATACCGATCATACAACTCATCAATTATATGATGGCTAAGCAAACTGGCACGCGTTATCAATCTGCGGCAGAAGTTGCCGATAAACTTGCGACCGTTCTACCCGCAAAAACACCAACGCCCTCGCTGCTCTCCGAACTTTCACAATCATCCCTAGCGTTTGAAGCAGCTATTACCGCAGAAAGCACTATCCTTGACGCGGCGCCATTGCCGTCTAGGAAAATCCAACCAACAAATCCCATCGTGGCCGCAACACCAATACCGCAGATCCAAGTGACTTTGGACAACACCAACGACGAGTATTTAACATCTGAGGTCAATGCATCCAACGCTTCGAACAGTAACACTGCGCCGCCAACTTTCGAAAGTGCTAATACCTCAATCGGCCCGCTCGGCACAAAGACTACCGCTCGGATGCGACGTCAAGCTAAATCTCCATGGATGAATCCCATGCTATGGACTGGATTGGCTGCTGCCCTCATAGGCATGGGGGCACTCGCTATTATTCTTAACTCATGGTCTGCGGATACCACCGCTAAAAATCAGTCAACAACAACATCGCCCCAGAATGATGGAGATAACAATACAAATACCAACACGGGAACTCCGCCAAACAATGGTCCGGGGGAAAACGAAAACACCGAGCCACCTAAAACAGGCGACTCGCAGTTCATCGCCGATGATGGAAAAGCACTGTGGCAATCACCCACTTCCGGTGATGCCGTTAACCTAGCGTGGTCACCACCGGCCGGACAACTGTTCATTGCCATCCAAGTTGAAGAGTTTCTTAAATCTTCGGTGAAAGACGATATCCTCATATCACTGGGACCAGCGTTTCAAAAACATCTGTCCACTTGGGAGACGACAACTGGGTTCAGACTACAGGACGTTAAACAAATGATCCTCTCATGGCGAGACGAGGATGGAGTCGCGTTTCCGACCGCAGCAATCGTCGTTCACCTGAAGGACGCAGCAACGAAACTACAGATTCTTGAAAAATTGGGAGATCCGCCGGCAGAGAAAACTGAGCATGGAACATTATACCAAGCTAACACTTGGAGCTACCTTGTTCCTGAAAACGGCGAATTATTTGTCATGGGAACTAAATCGGCCATGCTCGACACCCTTGAAGTCGAGGGTAAACCACCGCTGATTCGCCGAGCACTTACGCAACTCATCAAACAATCTGATCGCGATAGGCATCTCACAATACTGTTCGCTCCCAGTTTTCTTTCGACAACCTTGTTTCGCGATGGGCATGAATTCTATTTTGGCAAACCCAGCAAGATTCGCGATCCGCTACAATGGTTGCTCGGCGACGAACTCGACGCAGCCATGGTGAGCCTACATTTTGACTCTATCTTCTATATCGAAGCCCGAATGACTGCCGGCTTGACCGTCGATAAACGCGAACTCGTAACTCAACTAGACGAACGCATGGGCGAATTATATGACAAAGTTGAAGCACATATGGTCGCCCTCAACCCCTCACCCTATTGGCGCGCACTAGCATTTCGCTTCCCGGCAATGATCGCATTTCTACATGAACAAACACGAATCCAAATTGAAGACAAAACCCCAGTACTTAATATTGCGTTACCAATCCAAGCCACTTCCAATTTGATCATCGCTAGTGAACTGAGCCTAGCATCGGAACCAGGTACCGGAAGCGTTGCCGTTAATAATAAGCCGATGCTGCCTCAGACAATCGAGGAGGTGCTGCAATATCCCTTCAGTGTCGACATTCCACAACAAGACTTAAATCTGGCAATTGCCGATATCGCCAACGAAGTCAGAAGTTCCCTAACCGGACTACCATTTAAATTTGAAATAAATATTGCCGGTAATGATCTGCAACTGGAAGGTATTACCAGAAACCAAGCGATTCGCGACTTTACAATGAAAAATAAATCGCTAGCGGAAGTCTTAACCGGAATCGTGATGAAAGCCAATCCAGACCCCACAGTGACATCACCCTCAATGCCTAACCAAAAACTGGTTTGGCTCATCACAACCGACCCAAATGATCCGGGGAATAAAACAATCCTGATAACCACTCGCAAAGCTGCCGAAACTAATAAATACACACTCCCCTCCATTTTTGTAGAATAACAATAAGCAATTAATGCTGGTCCATTATCATCACTCCCCTACGGTGATGCCAAAGGTATGAACTATGCAACCATTTCCGATACACTGCACGACCTGTCGCCGAAAACTCATCGTCAGCAAACCCGACCTTCTTGGGCAAATCCTCGCTTGCCCAAGTTGCAGTAGTATGGTGCAAATCCCAGACGTACCACCAGGATTCCAAGACCCTGAAAATGCGAACGACACTGTCGATGATTTTGGCTACGTAGCAGAAGACAACCCCAACGACGACATACCCATTGTCAGTTATGTCGACAATCTTCTCGCGGACGAACACACTGAATCGCCGACTGCGCAAGATCAACCCTTCGTCGAACCAATTCACTCAGATGATCTCGGTGGCCCGGCAGATCAATCAGATTTGATTCCGCTTGATTGGGACGAGTCACAAAAAAACAAACGGATGCTTGTCATTATCGGTCTTTGCGTAAGCGGCCTAATCACCATCACTACAATTATTGGCTTTAGTCGTAGTAATGACCCTGAGGATTCGGTTCAAACCACACAACAATCTAATGTGTCAACGCAAGAAACTGCGGAACACACAGAACAAGTCACAACTCCTCAATCAGAAGACACGGATCCGAAAGATATCCAGGACCCACCCGAACAATCAGAGCCACCAGCTAATACAGAGCCACCTGCTAGCGAAACAACCAAGCCAGACCCCATGCCCGAGACGGAGCAACCCACTACGAAACCAGAAATACCTTCCGTAGCGCCTCCCGGATTTGAAGCGGTCGCAGCGACGTCTACAGAAACTGGGGAGTTAAATAATATCCTCTTAGATGTGGCGCCATTTTTAGGAAACAGTGCCAACCCAATCCTGACAAGTCCCGAACGACCGGCCATGCCCAAACCCGTCAGTAATCCGCAAGCGGCGACCGAGGTTAACATTGAAGCCGGATTGTCATTCACCGTACCGCAATTAAACATCGAAGAAGAATTACCGCTCTTCCAGTTTTTCTATCTTGTAACGACGCTAGGAAATTTCCCCGTCACCGTCGATTTGCAGTCCCTCGAACTCTCTGGCACGTCTCTATTCAGTCCCGTTTCGATTTCTGCGGAAAATCAAACTTTAGCTGAAATTCTAACCGCCGTCTTAAATCCGTTGGGTCTAGCGATGACCCCAAACGGTGGACATGTCATTATCCTACACCAACGACATATCAGTCCCGAGGTTCTGCGAAGCGAGATTCCGTTAGAACAATTCGAGAAACTCGGCCTGACCACGGTTGAACTATCCGATATCGTGAACCAGTCTCTTGGTGATCCAGAAAAGCCAATCATATCAATCGCTACAGATGACATTGATAACGCGTCAACCGGATTAACGATCCAAGGCGACCAACGTATTCAGGATCAAGTGCAACAATTGTTACAACACATGTTGCAAGCAAAGAAACTACTCCCTCTCGATGGTCTGGCAAACGAACTGGCTGCTTGGAAGCGATATCAACATAATTCATCGTTGAACTTTCACCGAAAAACACCTCTGGTCCGTATTCTGGCATACCTCAACAGTGAGACCGGACTCCATTTTCAAGTGAATTGGGATCAACTGTGGAAAGTTGGCTGGACACCGACGAGTCAAGTTACACTAGTGACCGACAACGAAACGCTACTCAGTGGCTTAGAGCAACTACTAACCTCAAATGGTTTATCGTTTATCGCTCGCGCTAACAATGTTCTTGAAATAACCTCAGCAAAACATGCACTCGAAACAAATTCCGTCAGTTTTTACGACTTCACCAAAACCGACAAAACGCGGCGGGATGCATTACTCAAAACATTGCGAGAAATGCAACAAACTCTTGACATTCGCATCATCGAGCAAGGCCCTGGCACGAGTACGATCATCAGTGCACCAGCGCCAGTACATCGACAAATCGTGCAAATTGTCGCGGCCATTAAATCTCCTCCTCCTGGCGAATAGGGATATCGGTTTTTATCGCTTGTGTGCTGACCACTGCGTATGACATAATTAACTTAACTATTGCACACCATCCTCGAAATCTACCGTTTGTTGTTCCGCGAAAACACACCCCATGAAAATCCGCTGTCCCAATTGCCAAAGTCTCGCGGAAACGCCACATGACTCCGCGCTGGATAGTATTCATTGCGATCAGTGCGAGAGCATTTTCTCAATCTTCGACCAAGACAACCTAGAGACGCTAGAGCATCAAGGTCGCATGACCACTAAGATTGGCCATTTTGAATTGGTCGAACAAATCGGTTCTGGCGGATGCGGAACGGTATGGAAAGCGAATGATTTAGAACTCAAACGTACAGTTGCAATCAAGATTCCTCGTAAGCGGTCAATCGGAAGTGACGGCGAAGAACAGTTTCTGCAAGAAGCTCGAGCAGTGGCTCAACTTAACCACTCGGGAATCGTGACAATTCACGAAGTTGGTCGCGAGGATGATCGCTTGTATATCGTGAGTGATTATATCAAAGGCGTTGACCTTTCCGAATGGTTAACCGCTAAGAAAATGTCGGCTCAGGAGGCGGCAACGCTGTGCACAGCCGTCGCCGAAGCTTTACATCATGCGCATGAAAAGGGGATCGTTCATCGCGATCTTAAGCCCGCCAACATCATGCTCAATACGGACAACACACCATTGGTGATGGATTTCGGTCTCGCCAAACGTGATATTGGTGAAGTTACCATGACGCTGGATGGGCGTATTCTGGGTACACCTGCCTATATGCCACCGGAACAAGCACGAGGCGAAGGGCATCAAGTCGATCGACGAGCAGACATTTATTCACTTGGTGTCATTCTTTATGAATTGACCACCGGTGAACGTCCATTCCGAGGCGCGGCCAAGATGCTGATGCAGCAAGTCGTAAATGATGAACCAACTGCTCCTCGTAAATTGGTGGGATCCATTGAACGCGATATGGAAACGATCATTTTAAAATGCTTGCAGAAAGACCCCGTGGGCCGATATGATACGGCAAAAGACCTCGCCGCGGACTTGAACGCTTGGCTTTCCCACAAACCAATCAAGGCGCGCCCCGTAGGGGTGTTCGGGCGAATTCGGCGGTGGCGCAAACGCAACAAAGTCGTCGCTAATTTGACCTTCGCATTCTTTGCCATGCTAATCGTGATGCTTGCGACCGTAACCTCATTTGCTATTCAATCACGCCGCGAGGCGACTGTCGCAGTAGCACAAAACAATAAACTCACGGCTGCTCAATCAGAAAATGCCCAGCAAGACGCATCTATCAAATTGGTTCTGGGTTTGATAGAACAATCGTTCGAACGAGATGGCAAACTGGCCAAGGAAGTATTCTTTGAGGCCGCTCTGATTTCTGTCAATAGGACGGATGACAAAGATTCCGCTAAGGATGCTGTTTCGTTTATCCGTCGCGCAATGCTAGCAGGCGTTTTTCAGGATCCCGAAATGTTAATACGCCTTAAAACTGAACCGCTTTTAGACTCGCTTCGCAAACGCGCCGATTTCAAAGCTATCCTAGAAAAAATCGCCGAATAGGATTCTGAAATACTAAAGTCGACTACAACGGATATTCTGACGGAACTAGAACCTCTATTCCATTTTCTAGCATATCATCAATGTCTGATTTAATCGATTTTACAAATTCGGCGGCGGCAGCGTTATTGACTTCGATGTTTTCGCCTGCGGCGACTTCGATGATAAGTCGATTCATTCTTTCAACACTAAGCATCGGCTATATTCCCTCCGACTGCTGATATGCTAGTTGGCTGTTTTGGGAAGCGCATCGATTGCCGCTCGACGCTCATTAGCATTCAACACACCATCACCATCACCATCATACTTTTGCATCAATCGCGAAGAATCCAATCGGTTGCGTTTGACGTTAAAGAAAAAAAGCTTACGGTCACTCCCTTGGCGTTGTCTTAATTGCTGTAACTCTTGGCGAGCTGCTGCTCGTTCCTTGTCATCGAGAACACCGTCACCATCTTTGTCAAATCGCTGGATTACTTGTGAAGCATTCTCCCCTCGAGCATTCGCGGTAGTCCCGCCGTTTGGTTTGTTGACCTGATTGCCAGTATTGTTTTGGCGCATTCGCTGTAATTGCGGATATGCTTCACGCACACGTGCTAACTCAGGAGCATCCAATCGACCATTTTTATTTAGATCGAACCTCTGTAAAATCACTCTAAATTGCTGCTGTCGCTGCTCGAGCGTCATGTTTTGCCGATTGTTGGACGTTTGTGCAAAACACATTGCGGCCCAGCAACTCGACCCAACTACTAACACTATTGCAAACATTAATTTTTGCATCTCATTCTCCAGTACAATCCACTAAGCGGTTACTTGCCCCTTGGTTTCTTAACTATTAAACAACAGTTTGCCCGTAAAGTTGCTATATAATAACATTTAATCTAAAAAACTATCTTCTCAATACAATTTTTGAGCAGCGTAATATTTCAGCAGAACCTTCCGGCGATCGAGGTGTTTAATAGGCTCATAGCAGGGGCACTCAATACAACCTCGAGAGAATAAAGGTTATGAACTGCTATTTACTATCTTGGCGACACACGATGACAAAAATCCTGAACGCGGTTCTTCTTCTCGCCGTATGGTGTTTCCCACCGCTAGTCATTTTTGCTCAGTCTCCCACAGAGATTGCCCAGAAAATTGACGAGCTATTGGTCAGCGAAACAATCGTTTCTCAAACCAATATCTGTGACGATGAAACGTTCTTAAGACGCGCCTTTTTCGATATTGTGGGGCAACCTCCGTCACTAGAAGACGTACTCGTGTACGGACTGGAACCGAGCGTCAATAAACGATCGCTACTGATTGAATTTTTATTAGCGGATACAACTTATGGTGCAAACTGGAGTCGATACTGGCGAGATGTCATTATGTTTCGCCGCACGTACGACCAATCGCAACTAGGAATTCCCGCACTAGAGTCCTATTTGACCGATGCATTGAACAATGGCGTTAGTTGGGATCGAATTGCCGTGGATTTCATTACGGCCAAAGGTGATATCCGAGAAGACGGTCGCGCCGTTTTCATTGCCGCCCAACAGGGACGTCCGGAAGAAACCGTCTCTGAGATTTCACGCATTTTTCTGGGCATCCAAATTCAATGTGCTCAATGCCACGACCATCCAACCGACCGCTGGAAACAGGAACAGTTCCATGAATTAGCAGCCTTTTTCCCCCGCGTCGCAGTGCGCCCACAACAAGATCCTCGCTCATTCATAGTTAATGCAACCGATTTCGTTGGTCGTCGCCGAAATACCAACGCGAACAACCGCTTTGTGGGGACATTGGAACACACAATGCCCAACCTCACTGAACCAACTCAACCTGGGCAAGTGATGACACCTAAGTTCTTCGTTTCAGGACAAACACTACCTGCAGGTACAACTGATGCTGTACGACGTGATTCACTGGCACGTTGGATCACCTCGCCAGACAATCCTTGGTTCGCCAAAGCTGTTACCAATAGATTGTGGGCGGAATTGGTCGGTGAAGGGTTTTATGAACCCGTGGATGATATTGGGCCCGACCGTACACCCTCCGCCCCCAAGACAATGGACTACTTGGCCAATGAATTTACACTGTCTGGTTACGACCTTAAATGGTTAATGCAGACGATTATGAGTACCCAAGCGTACCAACGAAACAGCCTCGATCGCCGAAATTACGACCAGATCCCCTTCCAAGCGAACACGATTCAACCACTACGATCTGACCAATTATTCGATAACATGATGGGGGTTTTTGAGATTTCAGACGCTGGTTTGGAAGGCACCGGACAGGGGCCTCGACGCCAACAAACACCCCGTAACGTCTTTGCCGGTGTCTTTGGATACGACCCGAACGACCCACGCGGTGACGTCGCCGTTTCCATTCCCCAATCACTGGCCATGATGAACTCGAAGTTCATTAACGAACAAATCCAAGCGAAACAGGGAACGATGCTTTATAGATTATTGCAAGAAGTGCAAGCGGATCGCGCAGCCGTTCAGGAATTATATTTGCGTGTTTTCTCCCGGCGACCCAACCGCAACGAACTTAACACAAGTCTGGCGTATATCAAACAAGTCGCCAATCGCGGGGAAGCCTTTGAAGACCTCCTCTGGGCACTTCTTAATTCGGCTGAGTTCAAAACACGCAGATAATCAAACACATCGCTATTCGGAAATTTTAACAGGGGCTTTCCGAGCAAGCACCATTACCAATGAGGTACATGCAGATGACAACCAATCAAATCAACCGCCGCTCTTGGCTGCAATCATCCGCTACGGCGGTGACATCCGTAGCTGCCTGGAAATCACCTATCATTGCTAACGCAACCACACTGCGTACGAATGCCAAAGCATGTATCTTGTTGTGGATGGGTGGTGGCCCCAGTCAGTTTGAAACGTTCAGTCCAAAACCAGATCACGCCAACGGAGGTGAAACCACGGTTACGAGTACGGCAGTTTCAGGGATTCAAATCAGTTCACAATTACCAGCAACCGCAGCGGCAATGAAGGATGTCTGCCTCATCCGCTCCGTGCATGGCCCCGAAGGCAGTCATCCACGTGCATCGTACGTTTCACACACCGGATATCTGCCGACTGCCAGCGTCAAACATCCCACGATTGGTGCTCATGTAACACAACACATCGGAGACCCAGAATCTGAACTCCCTTCATTTGTACATATCGGCCGCAGTCGCGGTGTTTACTCGGCAGGGCTCTTAGGAGTGGAATACGATCCATTTATTCTCAACTCTGCAAATCAAATGCCTGCTAACACGGAGTTATCGACATCGAAAAATCGCTATGTTCGACGATTAGGACTGCTCGAAAATCTTGAAAACGACGGATCGACGGAAGGCTCCAAGCAATTTGTTAAGGCAAACCGCAATCTCTATGAAAAAGCTTCCCGCCTTGTACTAAGCCCTCAAATGAAAACCTTTGATATTACTCAAGAACGCACCGACGTACGGTCTTCCTATGGGGACGGCGACTTTGCCGCTGGTTGCTTGATGGCTCGTCGCTTGGTCGAATCGGGCGTAACATTTATTGAAGTCGCATCTTCGAATTGGGACACGCATTTTGACAATGCCTCGCGAACCAATACCTTGTGCCAAGAAGTCGATAAACCCTACGCACAATTACTCGCAGACTTAAAGCAAAGGGGGCTTCTCGACACGACGCTCGTCATTTGGATGGGAGAATTTGGTCGCACGCCTCGGATTAATGGCAGGGGAGGCCGAGATCATTACCCACGAGCATTTAATGTCGCTTTGGCGGGCGCTGGAGTGCAAGGCGGTCAAGTCCTCGGCGCCACCGATGCCTCCGGAAATAACATTACGGATCAACCTGTTTCCGTAAACGACCTGTTGACAACTATCTATGATGCACTAGGTATCGATTCTTTCCACGAGAACATGAGTCGTATCGGTCGACCAATTAGGATCGTCGAAGATGGTGAGATCATAGATGGCGTGTTCTAACAGACTCGCTGTAAATCGAGACATTTTGCGCGTCACAGAAAAAAGAATGAATGATTTTAATTAATGAGGGTAGTCCCGACCGATGCTATGCTTATAATACTAGCGAATGTTTAATCGAACTAATCATCAAAAAAAACGAAACTTGTAACGTTTAAAAATGACCAACAGTACAGCAAATTCCGCTTTCTTTTTTAGCTACCCGTGGCAACGCGGGGCTGATAGGAATGCGTAGTTTATTCTGCAAGTTAGCAAATTGTTAACCGAAAAACAAAAAAACATCCTAAAGCCCCGATGAAAATAGTCATCGGGGCTTTTTTCGTCTACTTATAAAACAAGGAATTTGGTATCTCATGACTACACCAGAAACACTGCTTGAAGCAGAATTTAAAACTCCGGTCGTCCGAGTGCAAAAAACAGTAACTAAGCACCTTAAAAAAGGAAGTGTAGAAGGCATGATTGTTGTAATGAAAAGTAACGCTACGGCCGAAGAAATCTCCGCAATGGCTCAACGAGTTGAATCTCTAGGGTTGAAAGCTCACACTATCAAAGGAACCGAACGAACGGTGATTGCCGCCGTTGGTGAAAAGCGGGAAACCACCAAAGAAGCGCTTGCAGCCGGGGCTGGAGTGGATGAAATTTTACCAATCCTCGCGCCCTACAAAGTAGCCAGTAAAGAAGTTAAAGCTGAGCCGACGATTATTACAGCGGGTAGCCTCGTTGTTGGCGGTAACACGGTTGGCATCATCGGTGGTCCCTGTAGTGTCGAATCTGAAGAACAGTTAATGGAAGCGGCTCGAGCAGTGAAGGCCGCCGGCGGAACCGGCTTACGCGGCGGAGCATTTAAACCTCGCACAAGTCCCTACAGCTTTCAAGGCATGAAGGAAGAGGGGCTAAAAATATTAGCAACGGCTCGCGAAGAAACAGGTCTAGCGATCGTAACGGAAGTCTTGGCGACTGAAGATGTAGATTTGGTAGCCTCGTATGCGGACGTTTTACAGATTGGTGCACGCAATATGCAAAACTATCGGTTGCTAGAAGCAGTTGGTAATACCGAATGTGCCGTCATGCTTAAACGTGGGCCCTCAGCGACGATGGATGAATTTTTGTTAGCTGCGGAATACATCATGAACGAAGGTAACGCGCGAGTGATGTTGTGTGAACGAGGTATACGCACATTTGAGTCGCACACTCGCTTTACACTACCGTTGGCCTCAGTAACCTATCTTAAAAATAAGACGCATTTACCAATTGTGATCGATCCCAGTCACGGCACGGGGCATGCTTACTTGGTGCCTGACATGGCGGCCGCCGCCGTAGCCATCGGAGCGGATGGATTGATCATTGAAATGCACCCTCGTCCCGAAGAAGCGATGAGCGACGGGTATCAATCCCTGACACCAGGCCAATTCGAAGACACCATGACCCGCTGCCGTATTATCGCCAATGCCATCGGCAAGCAAATGTAGGGTGGCGTAGGAGGATACCCACTTACGCATTCGTTACGCGCCGCTCCCGTGGGTAATTTTCTCCCCATGTGGCCGCCCGTCGTAACAAACACGTTGTGTGCACCCTACCTCAACACGTCATTTCCATTAATCATTCCCAAATCCAGATACCGTCTCTGCCAAGCGCAGGAGCTGATTGTATTTGGCCAAACGCTCACTGCGGACGATCGAACCGACTTTGATTTGGTCGCCCGCGGCAGCGGTGGCAAAATCCGCTAACGTATCATCTTCCGTTTCACCACTGCGCGCCGATACCACCAATTTCATTCCGGCCCCCCGCGCCACAGCCATCGTTTCAATCGTCTCGCTGATCGTCCCAATCTGGTTCACCTTAACCAACACACTGTTCGCCGCCCCGCATTCAATCCCCTTACGCACTCGCTTCGCATTGGTCGTAAACAAGTCGTCACCCACAATCATAATGCGATCACCCAGCCGCGAATTTAACTGTTCCCATCCCTCCCAATCCTCTTCGGCCAATCCATCCTCGATACTAATTATGGGGAACGTCTCCACCCAACCTTCCAGCATGTCAATCATGTCAACACTCGACAGAACTCCCCCTCCTGCGGCTTGCAAATGATACATCCCGTCACGGTAAAAATGCGTCGCGGCGACATCCAACGTCATTGCAACTTGTTCACCCGGAATCAATCCCGCTTCTTCGATTGCCTGAGCAACGATTGCCACCGCATCTCGGTTGTTCGTTAACTTAGGGCCATAGCCACCTTCATCGCCAACCAAGAATCCCTCATATCCGCGTGACGTCAAAAGTCCCCCTAAACATTTGTAAACCCGCACAATCCATTCAAGACAAGTTGCATAATCCGGCGCACCAACGGGCGCGATAAGCACATCTTGAAAATCTAAATTTCCACCCGCGTGTAGTCCTCCGGAAATCATATTTGTCTGCGGTAGGGGGATTCGGGGAGCGGGAAACAGATCCGGTGAAAATCCGCAGGCGACCGTTTGCTCAACAATAACGCTGTGCAAGTGCTGATAAAGTGGTAGCCCCTGCGCCGCTGCGGCTGCATGCGCCGTTGCTTGGGATACCGCAATCATCGCATTACCACCGAGGTTACTTTTTTGCTCCGTGCCATCTAGTTCCAGCATCTGGCCATCAACGGATTTTTGATTAGCAGCGTCCACTCCGGACAGCGCCGCACTTATCACTCCATTAATATTCTCGACCGCCCGTAATACCCCTAGACCACCATATCGGCTCGAATCACCGTCGCGTAGTTCAATCGCCTCTGCAGCCCCTGTAGAAGCACCCGAAGGAGCAATCGCTCTTCCCATTACTCCGCAGGCTGTATGTACCTCTGCTTCCACTGTTGGCCTACCACGACTATCGAGAACCTCTCGACCAACCACTCTTACTATTGAATTCGACATAACAAAAACAAATCGCTCCTGTAATTCATTGACCTAACGAATTAGAAATCATCCAAAGAAACATATCTTAAACCGTCTCTATATCCCAGACATTCTCGACATGCTCCACACCGTCCAGTAACAAACGCTTGCCGAGTTGTCTCACTGTTTCCTGTTTTCCAGAATCGGACAAATACTCCACCGGACTTTTCCCATCTACTCTAGCTACCAAACAAGCACCAAGGTTTGTGCAACCACGACGTTCAATTTCCGCTACCACTGCTGCGTTAACTCGCGGCAGCATCACGCGCTGATACGCTTGAATAAAAACCTGTGCCATCTTGGCATACTGCACAGCCCGCGCCGAATCACGAATCGACTTAATCACTAGGTGAGTCAAGAAGAATCCCAGATCAAAGGCTGGATCGCCGAAATGACCAACTTCAAAATCCAACAACATCAATCGCGTAACGTCGGTATCGTCCACCAACATATTCTTTGGGCTAAAATCTCCGTGTACCAGACAATGTCGATGACCTGCCAAATCGGACACCAAACCATCGATCGCAGTTTGTAGTGTGGGGTGGACTCGAGCGATTTGGCGATAATATGGATCAACTCGCAATTCTTCGAAAAACCTTTGGTCTCCAATTTGTTCTGTTATTGTCGAATCTTCCCACGAACCGCTATGTAGTGTCCCGAGCAACCAACCAACACTTTCAAATATTTCAGGGTCGAGTTCCCCAGCAAGCAAGTCCTGCTTCCATTCTCTAGCTTGGCCGCGCATCGCCGTCATTGCGTAAACATAATTTGCGCGATCCTCAAAAAGTATTTCTGGCACAACACTTTGGCATTGCAACCCATTCGATTTACCCGCCAACATCCGGTTACTGATTTGCAACACATCCATTTCACGCAACACGCGTGTCACACTGCAAAACCATGGCTGCTCGACGGCCAATTGCTCCCGCGCCTGTTTCAGGACCCAAGGCTTTTTGTCGCCCGAAAACACTACGAATAATACCCGATTCGAGACGCCGCCGAGTAACTGCTGAACCTGCACGTCACTTACACTCGCAATAACGCCTTGATCAACTAAATATTGTCCAACCGTATCAACTTCTAGAATAAACATGATCTCACAATGAACTCTGACGTGTAATACTTAACAGGAATCTTCATCGCCGATTCTGAACTACCGGAAATTTCAGTGGGGGCGTTTATCCTTTCCACCAAATATCTGCAATTTTATTGGGCGTATCACGATAAATCGCTGCAAACGCTACATCAAACTTGACACCATTTTGCAATGCCTTTGTTAAAGCGTTAAATTGCTGCGATTTTGTCATGAGAAAATCAACGTAGCTGTAGGCAACAAGTGAAGCATCTTCACCACCTAATTTACCGGTAATAAAGTCATCAGGTTTTGTCATCTTCGCCGCCGCAGAGGCGATATGTTTCTTCCAGTCTTGAATCCGCGTATCCGTTTTCGCTACACGCGCAGCGATCACACGTGCCATGCCATCGGAAAACCAGCGTGGCACCGTCCCGAGCGACTGTGCATAAATCCCAGCAACTTGCTCGGCCACGATGCCATCTATAACATCTTCACCGCGAGGAACGAGCAACGCCCCGTAAGCATCGACAATATCATATCGAAAATGCCCCGGCCATTCTCTTGGTAACGTTCGCTTCTCGACCATCTGACCAAATTCACTGTAGTCATAGCGTTGGTTGAAAAAGAACAACGAAATACGCCCTTTGATCAATGGTTCACTTTTAGAAACCTTCAATGCCACTTGTACCTTTCCCATGACTGCTTCGGCCTGTTCCCCAAACTTCTTTAATTGTGATTCTGTCAACGATCCGATCAAATAGAAATTATCGGTTTCAACTGACTGACTGTTGACGCCCGACATACTCAGCTTCCAGTTATTTTGGGCGATTCCTATTCGCTCTGCGGCCAATTCTTCATGCGTATATTTTTCGGTGCGAGCGATTGCCACAACTCGACCTAAACTTTGGTCAAACGACAAGCCGTCAAATGTCGCCCCTTCGGTAATCCATTGGGAAATCAACTCCATTTGCGCGTCATCTAACGGGTCACCGTTGGCCGGCATACGTTGTCCTCCGCCCGTGCCTAAAAGTTTCTTGATAATATAACTCTCAGTCGGATTGCCAGGTAAGACCGGCGGCCCATTGTCACCACCGCGCAACATTCCCGCAAACGTGGTGAGATTAAAACGGCCACTAGGACGACGCCCAAGTCCATGACAGCTTGCGCAATTCGCGAAGAGCAGCGGTGCTATATCATTTTTAAAACTTACCGTTTCGTTGCCTTTAGAGAACTCTGGTTTAATAACTGGCAGATCGCCAACACTGGCATCCGGGTTCAATTCAGCTAAGTTTTTTTTCTTATCCTCACCATCAAATTCAGCGCCGTCGGTTATCCACTTCTTCAACACGTCCAATTCAATCGCGGTGACAGACAGTCCACCACGCGGCATATCTCCCTCCTCAATGACCTCAATGATTCGGCTACCAATCGCATCTTTCGGAAAAATAACGACGCCAGCGTCCGGTCCTTTCATCAAGGTTTCGAAATCTGCCATGCTAAACATCCCCCGCGCGTTACGAATATGACAATTGCCGCATTTCGCCGTCAAGATTGGCACAACATGGTTCACGAAACTAATCTTGCCGTCAGGGACTTTGGTTAACGTTCCTTTAGCTGGCATCGGCATGGGCTTCGCAATCATCGGTTCTTTAAGTTCAGGCAGGCTTACGCCTTCGAGTTCCAACAGTGCATGTGCTTTTTTCAATTGATTGAAGACTTTTGAAAACAGAAACAACGTCTGTTCAGAAGGCTTCTTCATCGCATCATCAAATTTTTTCTGAACCGCAATAACAACATCAGCCGATTCATCAAACTTGCCTTGAGCAAATAGATTGCCCGCTTTTTTAACAGCCGTCCGTAGTTCCAATTCAACCTTGCGTTGTTGTGGAGTGATTTGAGCCATTGCCGCTGTACTCGCTGTACTCCAAATAGCAACACTGGCAAGCAGCAACAAAAGATATTTTCGAGTTACTTGAATCATGTTGGAATCCTGTAAGTTATTTCCTAGTTATTGATTTTCGATTTTTCGTTAGCCGAGCGTGTAATATTATCAAGGTTGTTAAATTCGTTGCATTCAGCTGCCTTCATTATAGACTTTTGCTGATTGTGCAGAGGGCTCCGAAACAACAAATCTATCAGGTTGCTGTTGTGTGGTAGGGCTGTTCGGGAAATATCTCATCGCGAGAACAATCATTGCCAATGTCCCCAAGATCACACAAACGATACTTAACCCAATCACAATCCACCCCCAAAAAGACATACGCTTCATGACAGCCGAAGTGGTGGTACCGTCTAACAACCCATGAGTGGTGCTTTGCAATGATTGTCGTGCACCTTCCGTACCAAGCTCAATATGACTGTTCCCTGTACTGACACTGCTACCGGGTACACCCAACAATTGACTATCACCTAACGCCGAACCATCACCGGAGATCAACTGCACCGATGAAGTGCTACTTCCAACGACGGCATGATTAGCCACGCCAACGGCCGCATGCATCGCTTCCACAATAGTATCGGTGGATTGGTTTGCGCCTTGGCGTGGCGGTAGATGAATTGGATCGGCTACATTTTTCGTCGCATCAATGCCCTGGGTTTGCAACCAAGCCTCTAACGCGATAGATATCTCTAGGCAATTCTGGTACCGGCTATCAACTTCTTTTTGTAACATTTTAAAACAAATCGCTACCAATGGGGCAGGGCAATCAGGTCGATCCACACCAATCGCGGGCGGCATTTTCGATTGATGCAACGCTATTCGCTGCGCCAATGTTCCGTTCGGAAATGGAGGATGCCCCGTCAAGGCGTAATACATCGTGCAGCCCAATCCATAGATATCTGCTCGTAAGTCAATGTCGTGACTATTAATCGCTTGTTCAGGAGCAAGATAATCTGCAGTACCTAATACTTTTTCGTTATGCTTGTCCGTTAATCCCGCTAGTTCAGAATCATCATCATTCATGAGCGCGAGGCCCATATCGAGAATCTTCAACTGTCCATTTTCTTCGACTAACAAATTGGCTGGTTTAACGTCACGATGAATCATCCCGACTGTATGTGCGTGGTCTAAGCCTCGAGCTGCTTGCAAAATGTATTGTGCGGTTTCAATAAATCCTGTTGGCCCATCATCTTTGACGATCGTCATCAGATCTTTTCCTGCAACGTACTCCATCACTAAATAGTGCGTCTCACTGGCGCTATCAATATCGTATGCTCTAACAATATTTGGATGGTCTAATGCCGCCGTCGCTTGGGCTTCCCGATAAAACCGTTCAAGATAGGAAGAATCATCTACGCGATCTCGAGGCAAAACTTTGATGGCCCGCAATCGTTTCATCAGCGTATGCTCTGCTAGGTAGACACTGCTCATTCCGCCAACGCCGATATGCCCCAACAGTTTATATTTTCCCAGAAAAAAACCTTTGTATTTTTTGTCGAGTAGCTTTTTCGATTGCCAAGTTGTAATTACATTCTGGGCAATTAGGAAATCTGACAGTTGCTCCGCATCGTTGGGTAATGCGCCGCCATTTTCCTCGATACAAAGTCGCAACGCTTTCTTGAGGGGCGCATCGTTAACCAATTTGCTGCGACGCAATATATCGAGAAATTTTCGGGTCGTTATCGCCATGGTTTACTCTGATTGAGAAAATTGGCACGTGGGATGACAAACTGTAATTATACTTGTATATGGTAGTTAAACGTGAAACAACCATCATACCGTACTGGGACTTTAATGTCTCTTGCCGCTAATGGTTATCCGTTGCAAAGTAGCCAATAGTATTAGAAAGCGTCGACACACGGTATCGACGCTGCCACAATAGACAATAAAATAAGGACTTTACCGGCACCGTCACGATCAACCTACAATTAAAACGCACTAAATCACCAAATGTCCTCATTTTCCGCCATACTTTATTCTCGAAACGATTGCCCATTGTGCGATGAAGCCTATGAAATACTTGATATGTACGGCTTCTCCATTGAGACTATTGATATCTCACAGGACTCAGAATTACTTGACAAATACGAAATGTGCATTCCCGTCATCGAGATTGATGGAAAGGTCCGTTTCCGTGGTAAAATCAATGAAGTCCTACTACGCCGTCTCCTAGGAAGTCGTTCGTGAACAAACCATTTCAATCTCAGCTCGGTGTATTCGCTAAATATTGGGAACCCGGCCAAGTTAAAACTCGGCTTGCACGAGATACGAACCATGAATTTGCGGCGAGTGTCTATCGGCAATTTATCCAAGCGACACTGGAAACAGCTACCGGCATTGCCCAACGCAGTGTACTAGCTTTCACTCCAACGGACCAATCCGCCGAGTTTTTACAATGCCTACCTGATGGCTGGACCATGGTTGCCCAAGCCACGGGCGATCTCGGCCAACGCATGCACGCATATTTCACCGACGCCCACGCCCACCAAATCGAAAAGGTTGTTCTGATCGGCAGCGACAGCCCGCACTTACCCGCAACACTACTCGAGCAAGCATTTGCTCAACTTGATGTACATCAGTGTGTCATCGGCCCCGCCCTCGACGGTGGATACTATCTCATCGGAGCACGTAACATTGTACCACCCGTTTTTACAGATGTTGATTGGTCCACCGACAACGTGCTCCAGCAGACAATTGCCAAGCTACAAGACGCTGATATTTCCTACTCGCTATTACCCCCTTGGCTCGACATCGATACGATTGATGATTTCCGCGAATTACAGCGGAACCTCGAACACAGTGGACACTGGCTTTGTGATAAACTCAATACACTGCAGCAGGAGTTCTTGTCATGAGCCAAGGGCAACATGATGTGTTGATTATTGGAGCAGGTGTCATTGGGTTGTCGCTCGCGTGGGAACTATCCAATCGAGGCAAAACCGTACACGTAATCGATGCAAATTTACCTGGTCGTGAAGCTTCATGGGCAGGCGGCGGAATCTTACCGGATGCGAATTTGCAACACGCCTTAGACCCGCTTGATAAACTACGCGGTCTCAGCCAACAACTTCATCCAATATGGGCTGATCGTCTTAAAATTGAAACGGGCATTGATAACCACTTTGAAATTTGCGGTGGCGTGCACGTCGCGCGGCGCAGGGGTGAAGCTGCCGCCCTAGCAGGATTGCTAGCTACCTTACCAGCAGAAGGTATTGCCGTAGAAAAACTTAACTCACAACAACTGCGAGAACTCGAGCCCACACTGGATCCTGATCAATTTCTCGCTGCTTATTATTTGCCCAACGAGGCGTTGCTGCGCAATCCGCGACATTTACAAGCGTTGGTGGCGGCGTGTGAGAAGAACGGAGTGCTCATTACACCTCATTGTGCTGTCACCGATATTCCAATCGACCTAGGGCATATCCATAGTGTACCTTCGCCGCAGGGCTTGCTGAGAGCTAAGCAAATATGCATTACCGCCGGCGCTTGGTCAGCCATGCTATTGCAGCAACTGGATATCGAAAATGGCATCGTTCCTATACGTGGTCAGATGCTGTTGTACCAGGCAGCAATGGGAACAATCAATCGCGTGATCAATGAAGGATCACGTTATGTGATTCCGCGGCGAGATGGACATATTTTAGTTGGCTCGTGCGAAGAAGAAGTCGGCTTCGATAAAGGGACGACTCAACAAATGCTCGAGCAGTTGGCAGATTTCGCCGGTCAACTCATTCCGCCACTCAACGGACTCAAGATCAAACAAAGTTGGTCAGGTTTGCGTCCAGCTAGTTTCGATGGGATGCCCTATCTGGGTCCCGTCACCGCAGCGGACAATTTATTCATCGCCGCTGGCCACTTTCGCGGCGGCTTACATATGTCAACTGCAACAGCAGTCGTAATGGCTGATCTTATGACCGGTGATACGCCCGCCATTGACATCTCCCATTTCAGCATCCTCCGTAATAGTAATACACCGGATACTGTCAGGTTTTGATTTTCAACTTCAGATTTTGAAATTTCTGAGAATTCGTGCAATTCGAGGTTGGATTTATTCGATACTGTAGCATCGAGTACGCGCAACAAACTAATTAGCCGAATTAATTTCGGCAATGCGGTCCCATCCTCAGACGACGGGACTCAAGTCCCGACCTCATTGTTTGTGGTACTACTGCTACCGTTTTCAGACTAGAATACTACAGCATACCAACAATATTCAAGCAACGGCCATTGCTGAGAACGAAACAATTTTTATGGCAATCGACACTCCCGCGCATATCATCATCATCGGTGCTGGCCCCATCGGACTCGAAAC
>JABJJO010000131.1 GCA_018660825.1 Planctomycetaceae bacterium
GACTCGCAAGCCGCCCATTAGCGCTGCTGAGACAATCGAGATCTTTGCATTCCTTGAGGCTGCCCACGAAAGTAAACGCCGCGATGGTGTTCCCGTAAAACTTGAAACCGTCTTGACTCATGCCCGTAGCCAGTTGACGGCAGGCAAGAAGTGATCACGGCTGCAACAAGGTGCTCAGCCAAGCCTTTTGGCGTGGGGTCATTCTAGACCAACTTTCGATCAGTAAGGCCACCGTTTCACTCAGCGTCGGATTTGACGCCGCGGGTGACACCGCTTCGGTTTCCGAACTGTCCAATAACCCTCTATTTACAGCCTTAAATGCGTGTACCGTAGAGTCCCTCATCGCCTACTTGGGCCTATGCACAAAAACCTACTGATGGATCATGACGGTCTGTGACGGGAAATGCCTTGTTTTGTAGGGTCTGTGTTTTTGCTGACGGAGCATGAGGGGCTATAAGTGACGGATCTGCCACTACCTGCGCCACTACTTGTCGATCCGGTTTCATCCCACAACCAACCTTCAAGTGATCCTCTGTCGCCGGAAGGTGAGACTGTCCTGATACCTTCTCTGAGTTATCCAACCAGGCACACAGAACGCGCCTCAAAATGTAATCGCTCGCCTTGTAGCCATTATTGTAATTTATGTGTTCCCTAGTCTAGCTAACTAAATATCAAAATGCTAATATTCCAACTTGGACAAGGTGCCTTATTTAGCAGAACGACCTGTGTTCATAGCGCAGGCACTCATTCAATCTAACCACCCGTGGTTGGCTTGACTCTCCATTCGATCGATGTTGCTTTGCCAGCATTGGTTGCCCTCTTACCAAATACAGAAATGGAAACACTCAATGACAGAAGCAGATGACCTTCAGTCGATCGAAAAACTCGGCCAGGTGCGGGATTCAATCGTCCAAGAATTGCGAAAAACTATTGTCGGAATGGACGACGTTATCGACGAGATGATGATCGCCATCTTTGCTCGTGGACATTGTCTGCTAGTAGGGGTGCCCGGACTGGCTAAGACGCTGCTTGTCAGCTCACTTGCAAAATCGATGTCGCTTGACTTCAAACGCATTCAGTTTACCCCGGACTTGATGCCCTCCGACATCACGGGTACAGAATTATTGCAACAAGACCCCGAGACGCAAGAACGACGGTTCAAATTCCAAAAGGGACCCGTGTTTACGAACTTGTTGCTGGCCGACGAGATCAACCGCACACCTCCGAAGACGCAAGCCGCACTACTTGAGGCGATGCAGGAGAAACGCGTCTCTTCAGGCGGAGTGGATTATAAGCTCGATCAGCCGTTCTTTGTTCTCGCCACTCAGAACCCGATAGAACAAGAGGGCACGTATCCGCTACCGGAAGCCCAACTCGACCGGTTTCTGTTCAATATCATGGTTAAATATCCGAGTCAAGCCGAAGAACTTGACATCATGCGTAGTGTGACTAGCGACGATGAACCGGAGCTCAGCGAAGTGGTCGATGCTGCCTCGATACTCGAATTACAGCATGTGGTCAGGCGAATCCCAGTGGCTGACCACGTATTCCAATACGCCGCGGCATTGGTTCGCGCCACACGTCCCGACGAACCGGATGCTCCCGAGTTTGTCAAGAATCTGTTGGCTTGGGGGGCCGGACCACGCGCATCACTGAACTTGATTCTTGCGGGCAAAGCTCGCGCCGCCCTCCGCGGGCGAACTCATGTTTCCATCGAAGACATTAAAGCATTGTGTCTACCGGTTCTGCGGCATCGTATTATTCCCAGCTTCGCTGCACGTTCGGAGGGAATGACCGCAGATGCACTGATCGAAAAACTGTTGGGCGAGATTCCGTCAGACGAAAAACTACTCGCCCGTGAATCAGGCTGAGCGGATGTCAGAGCACTTACCACAAACCAATTATCTCGACCCTGAGGTGTTGCAGAAACTCGGCGGGTTAGAACTCGTGGCCCGTGAGATAGTGGAGGGTTTGCGAGTGGGAACTCATCGCAGTCCACTGCGAGGCTTCAGCACCGAATTTGCTCATCACCGTCAATATGCACCGGGTGACGCCATCCGCACCATCGACTGGCGAGTTTTCGGGCGCACCGATCGCTACTACACCAAACTCTATGAAGCCGAAACTAACTTCGACTGCTACATTTTGATTGATGCCAGTTCTTCCATGAACTACGCCTCGGGCAAGGTCAGCAAGTTGGAGTACGCGAAATATCTCGCCGCTTCACTGGCATACATGGTACTTCGGCAGCGTGATTCCGTCGGGTTGTCTGTTTTTGATTCTGAAGTTCGCGCATATCTGCCACCTCGCTCCTCGCTGGGAATCATAATGGAGATCGATCGACTGCTGCGAGATGTCAAGCCAACTCCACGAACCAGCATCGCGAAGCAGTTACACGACATAGCGTTGATGATAAAACGGCGATCGCTGGTTGTGCTCGTCTCCGATTTGTTTTCCAACGTCGACGATATTCTGGCTGGACTCGACCACCTCCGATTCGACGGGCATGACGTCGTCGTGTTGCACACATTGGATTCTCACGAATTGGAGTTTCCCTTCAAGGGCGCTTGGTGTTTCGAGGGACTCGAAGAAGAGGAACCTCTGACCACACAAGCCGAGCGGATTCGAGAAGAATACCTAACTAACTTCAATGAATACATGGAGGCGCTCCGCGCCGGATGCGTTTCCAGTCAGATCGATTACACGACCGTCAATACCGCCCTTCCACTCAATGACGTCCTCAGCGAGTTCGTTGTCCAACGCCAGGCAATGTCAAATGGAGGCAGGCGATGACCTTTCTCAATCCACTGTTATTGCTCGCGGGTTTAGGTGTGGCCTTGCCGATTCTGGCGCACCTGTTAAACCGTTATCGCGTACAACATACTCCCTGGGCTGCCATGCAGTTCCTGAATCGCAGCGTGCGCGTTCGCTCTAGGCAGTTGCGTCTGCGCGACTTGCTGCTGCTCTTGCTTCGTTGTTCGGTCGTGCTGCTGTTGGCCTTCGCCTTATCACGACCTGCTACGCACGATTCGGACGGCTCTTGGTTGCCTGGTGAACGAAGAGCTGGAGTGGTTATCGCATTGGATACCTCGTTCAGTATGCAGCATAGCGACGGCCAATCCACACGGTTCGAGCGTGCCTTGGAACAGATTGATGTCATCAGCAACCGTATCCACACAGGTGATCCGGTTTCTCTTGTCTTGCTTGGCGGAGAACACACGGTCGTCATGCGAAACATGGCGTACGAACCAGAAAAGTTCCACGACATCCTGCAGAAGCAACGAGTGTCGGCTGAGTCTTTGGACTTGGACAGCGTTCCAAAGCGTTTGCACGAGCTCGCCGAGGACATGGTTGCTCACCAAAAGGAAATCTACATTGTTTCGGACATTCAGGCACACGATTGGCAGCCTCGTTCCAAGCGACTTCGCAAGACCCTGAAGGCGTTGGACGGGGCGGCGAGTGTTTTTCTGGTGCCCGTTTCAGGTTCAGAAGACAACCTAGCTGTCACAGACCTAAGTTTGGTTTCCGGAACACTCCGTAAGGGCACAGTTGCACGCTACCAAGCTACGATTCGCAATTGCGGCACGAATCCGGTTTCCGATGTTGAAGTTCAGTGCCGAGTCGATGGTGTACAGATCGACAGCAAAAGAATTTCTCTTGTTCTTCCAGGGGCATCCGAGACAGTTTCTCTTTTTGTCCCTTTTCACAACGCCGGCGCCACTCGCATTACCGCCGCGGTCAGCGGTGACTCGCTGCCGGCGGACAACGTACGCCGAGTCGTGGCTGTGGTCCGCGATCGTGTTTCCGTCTTGTGCGTCGATGGTTCGTCTGGCGACGCGGGGCGGTTGATCATCTCGGCACTGCTGGCTCGCAACGAAGGTGCGGAGGACAAGGACTATATAGTACGCAGCGTTCCCTGGCTCGCATTTCCGGGCGAAGACCTTGAGTACGTCGATGTTGTGGTTATGGCGAACGTACCGGAAATCACACCTGTCCAGGCCCAGCAACTTTCGCGTTATGTGCGCAAAGGCAATGGTCTGGTATGGTTTGCTGGTGATCAGATAAAGATCGCCGAATGGAATGAACGTTCCGAGAGGGCGAACGAGGCAGACGGCGCTGTTAAAACTCCGCTACTTCCTGCTGTAATCGAGCCGGTGGTCGACAATAGCGATGCGATTGGCGCCGGCAAACCGCTCGACCCCAGCATGCCCGATCACCTCTTGTGCCGTCCATTGCAATCGCTTCCCGCAGACCTTTTAAGTGAAACCCGTTTTGTAAAACATCTAAAGGTGCAACCCGCCGCCACAAGTGTTGCGGTGCTAAACGTGGCGGGAAGCGAATCCCCTATTCTTCTGGAACACTCCCTCGGCCGTGGCCACGTCGTTATGTTCACGACTTCCGCGGAAGCAACTTGGAACAACATGGCGCTGACGCCGGTCTTTCCTATGCTCATGCAACAGGTTGTGACGTACCTGGTGGGACGCGAGTTTGAACAACCACGGGTTGTCGGCGATTCTTTGTCGCTTTCGTATACTGAGCAGCCCAATGCCAGCGATGCGGTTTTCGACACCCCGTCCAAAAACACAATTGATGTGCCGGTGCGCGAGTATCGCAATCAGTATGTGGCGATGCTCGAAAATGCACAGGAAGCTGGATTCTATGTGGCTCGTGTCAGCGTGCAGGCACCAGGCATGCCGATAGCTGTAAATGTCGATACGCGAGAGTCAGATGTCGCTTGCTTGCCCGAAACGGATTTAAGAACAGTTCTTGACGACACGGGTATCGCAATCGCGACAAGCGAAGCAGAGTTGCTGTCAGAAATTGAAGCCGTTCGCACGGGGCAGTCTTCATGGCGATTCTTCATGCTGATGGGACTGACATTTCTAATTGCGGAAAGCTTGTTTGCGGATCGACTACTCAGTAAACAATTGTCGCGTCAACAGTCGCCTGTGGGCACGGAGGCAAAGCAAGATGTCTGAGTTGACCTCCAATACCGTTCAAATTGATGAGATCTTCCTTGCCCGTCCGTTAACGACACCGGCCATGATTGGAATACTCATCGCGTTGATTGTGCTCAGTGTTTATCTCTACCGTCGCGCGTCGGGCCTCCGGCCATGGCAACGTGTTTTTTTGGGTGTCCTCAGGGTGGTCATACTCGGCCTTGTCTGCATCACTCTTCTAGAGCCAATGGCAGTCGTTCGCCAAACTAATACACAGCAGCGGGGTCTGCCGGTTCTCGTGGATATTTCAGAGAGCATGACGATGAAAGACCAACGCAAGAGCACTGCAGACCTAGTTGAAGCGGCCGCTGCACTCGACTTGCTTTCTGATACAGAATCAGGCGCGGAACAGGCAGCGTTGGGTCTTGGTGTTAAACAGCGTCAAGCAATCGCCACCTCGTCGCGTCTGGACTTGGCAACCAACCTGTTGTCGCGATCAGCTCGATCGACCCTAGCGTTGCTGGACCAGCATGTCGACGTCAGCTATCACAGCTTTGGGAAGACGACACGCATGCTAACCGACGACGCTGTGTTGACCGTGAAGCTAGCTTCTGGGCTACGAGCCACTGAGACCGAAACTGCGATTGCC